>NZ_WBKP01000025.1 GCF_009602465.1 Cumulibacter manganitolerans
GGGCTCTACAAGACCGAGTGCGTGAAGATCGACGGCCCGTTCCGGACCGCCGACGAGCTCGAGCTCGCCACCCTGTCATGGGTGCACTGGTTCAACGAGAACCGGCTCCACTCCTCGATCGACTACCAGACACCCCTCGAGGCCGAGCAGCAGTACTACCGTCAGAACAACCCCCGACAGCAGCCGCTGCCGGGAGAACTCGCCCTCCACTAAACCCGGGGCGATTCACTTGCCCGTTCGCGATCGTCGTCGGTCCGCCTGTGGCGTGGGGCTGGATGTGGTCGAGGTGGCGGATGGGTGCGCCGCAGCCGCGGCAGTCCCGGTCGCGCGCCACGATCGCCCGTCGGGTGGCGCCGGTGAACCGCCGCCGGGTGGCGTCCACTGCCGTGATCTCGCCGCTGATCGGGTCGGTGAACAGCCGCCGGATCCACCGCGCCGCCTCCTCGGCCCCGCTGGCGAGGGCGATGTCGCGGGCGATCACCGCGGGAATCGGGTGCTCGCCGATCCAGCCACACTCCCCACCGGTCGGGCGTGCCTCGGCATCACCGGGCTCCGCGGACTGCGGGGGCAGGAGGGTGCCGGCGGGCATGACGAGCTGGACCTCGCCCGGGATCAGCTCGGGTGAGGCGTACCCGGTGAGGCGGTGCAGGAGCTCGTCGGCCATGATCGCGCCGCGGGACCGCTCATCACCGGCGGCCTTGAGAGTGTCGGCGTGCTGGGACAGGGCGGCGTAGGCGGCGACGCCGTCCTTGACCGGCAGCAGCGCGCTGAGATACACCATCGCATCCGGCGCCGGCCGGAGCGTGACGCAGCGATCCGCCTCGGCCATCCGGATGCGCCGCACCACCGACTCGGCGTCAACTTTCGCGGCCTCCGCGCGGGCGGTCGCCGCCGCGCGTGTCGGGCTCATCCCACCGAGCCGCCCGGCGAGCTTCTCATCCACCACCGCCCGGTCCTCGGCCATCAGGCACACGGTCTCCCGGGCGACGTTCTGCGCGGCCTGCTCGCCGATCGCGGCGCCGGTCAGCAGCGCGAGGGTCCGCGGGAGCTCGCGGACGAGGCCCTTGGCGAGGGCGAGGTCGTTCGCGGCCCGCCACGGCGACACGCCGCGAGCGAGGGCGACCTGCTCGGCGATGCCCTTGCCGGCATCCGCCCGGCTCGCACCCGCCGCGAGGGCCGCGCCGCGGACGGAGGTGTCGAACGCGACCTGCACGTGCGCCTCGACCGCGGCCACCGCCGCCCGCAGCCGCCGCAGATCACCGAGCATGTCGATCAGGCCCGCATCACTCACGCTGCCCAGACCCCGGTCGGTCGTGTCCGCAGCCGCATCCGCCGTGCCGGCCGCCGGCCACGCATAGACCGCCGGGGCGGCCGTGTCCGCTGCATCCGCCGTGCCGGCCGGCGCCGCCGCGGCGTCGAGGGCGAGCTGCTGCACCGCCAGCCACGCGCCGCGCACCACCGCCACCGGCGAGGCCACGTCGGCTCCCGGGTCCGTCACGGGCGGGCTGCTGATCATGCCCCTGACTCTACGGACCGGCACCGACAAGATTTGGGTACCAGAATCCCGCTGCAGCAGGGATCTGTGCACAACCGGTTTTCTGTGGACGACCACCGCGCGCACCGGCGACATTGTCGGCTCCCGGCGTCTCGACGTCGCTCGCCCCAGGGGGCTCGCTCGCTCGACGACCAAGAGGAGAGTCGCTCGACGACCGAGACAAGGGCCCTCAAGGTGCGGACCTGTGCAGCGTCTGGCGTGCGGAACCAGGCACCTAGGCCCAGGCCGCCACGTCGCTCGCCCCCCGGGGGCCCGCTCGGCCACTGTGCGCACTGGCGACATTGTCGGCTCCCGGCGTCTCGACATCGCTCGCCCCAAGGGGGCTCGCTCGCTCGACGACCAAAGAAAAACGGCCCGCTCGGCCACCAAAAGGAGAGTCGCTCGAGAACCAGGAAGAGGGTGGCTCGACGTCCACAAAAGGGCCCGCTCGAGGTGCCGACCTGTGCAGCGTCTGGGGTGCGGAACCCGGCACCTAGGCCGAAGCCCGTCACGGTGCTCGACCAACGTGAAGCGGCGGGGCGACGGGGGGCGTGTCTCGGTGTTGCGTCAGTGAGCCCGGGCCGAGGAACGAAGCCGGCGTGCGGTGCGTCCCACGCCGGGGCGCGCTCGAAAGCAGCGATCGTCGCGGCATGGCGCATGACGAGCAGGTCATGTCCGATTACTGTTAAGTGCGAGCGCACCCCGAACGCCCCCTCAGCCCCGAGCAGCAGAAGAACAGGATCGTCATGACGCACCCCAATACTGGTTCGAACCCCAGCCAGGACCCCGGCTTCAACCAGGGGTACCAGTCGCCGAGCACGGGCGGGCAGCCGACCAGCGGCGCCTGGAACGCGCAGGGGCCGGCGACCGGCGGCCAGCCGGCGTACGGCCAGCAGCACGACGCCCAGCAGCACGACGCCCAGGCGCCGACCACCGGCGCGCAGCCGGCCTACGGCCAGCAGTACGACGCGCAGGCGCCCACCACCGGCTCGCACCAGGCGTACGGCCAGCCGCAGGGCTACGAGCAGCCGCAGGGCTACGGCCGGCCGGCGTACGGCCAGCAGGGCTACCCGCAGCAGGGCTACGGCCAGCAGGGCTACGGGCAGCAGGGCTACGGCCAGCAGGGCTACGGCCAGCCGCAGTACGGGGCCCAGCAGGGCTACGGGCAGCAGCAGTACGGCGGCTTCCCCGCCGCGCCGCAGGCGTACGGGCAGGCCACGTCGGGCCAGCGTCCCGGGACGGCGACCACCGCCGGTGTGCTCGGCTTCATCTTCGGGAGCTTCGGCATTCTGGGGTACGGGTGGATTCTGATCGCCCTGACCGGCGCAACCGAGTCCGGCGGCCAGGGAATGTTCGGTGACGCCCAGTCGGGTATCGCGAGCGCGTTCCTGTGGATCTGGGTCCTCGGCGGCCTCGCGGCCGCGGTGCTCGTCTTCATCGGCGCCATCCAGCTGATGGGCGGCAAGACCAACAAGCCGATCGTCATCTCTGCGATCGTCTACATCGCAGCGCAGCTGTGCTTCTTGATCGCGATGCTCGTCGGCACGGGCGGTCAGGTCCCAATCGGGACGATGATCGTCTCGTTCGTCGTGTCGTGCCTGTTCGCCGGTCTGGTCCTGTTCCTGGCCAAGAGCAAGGACGTCGAGAAGTGGCTCGCCCGCAAGACCGCGGCGCGCGCTGCCGGCTACGAGGACTAGCCACCCCGCTCCGCCACTGCAGCCGCGCCCGATCCGGGCGCGGCTGCAGTCGTCTGCACCGAGGTTGCGAGAATGGATGCCATGTCACCGCAAACCCCCACCGAGCGCGTCCCCGCGGAACGCTCGGCCCTGGATCCCGCCGTCGCCGCGCGCCTCAAGAGGGACCGCGACGGCCTGGTCGCGGCCGTCGTCCAGCAGCACGGCACCGGCGAGGTGCTCATGATGGGCTGGATGGACGACGAGGCGCTGCATCGCACGCTGACGACCGGCCGCGCGACGTACTGGTCGCGCAGCCGCCAGGAGTACTGGGTCAAGGGCGAGACCTCGGGGCACGCCCAGCACGTGCGGGCGGTCGCGCTCGACTGTGACGGCGACGCGCTGCTGGTGACCGTCGACCAGACCGGGCCGGCGTGCCACACCGGCGATCACACCTGCTTCGACTCGGGATCGCTCGAGGTGCTTTCGTGAGCCGGATCGGCGCGGTCAGCCCCACCCGCGAGGAGTTCGCCGCCAAGGTCGCCACGCACCGCGTCATCCCGGTGACCCGCACGCTGCTCGCCGACGGCGAGAGCCCGGTCGGCGTGTACCGCAAGCTGGCGGGGGGTGTCGGGACCTTCCTGCTCGAGTCCGCCGAGCGCGGGCACAGCTGGTCGCGGTACTCCTTCGTCGGCGTCCGCGCGACCGCCACGCTGACGGAGCGCGACGGGAAGGCCGTGTGGACGGGATCGCCCCCGGCCGGGGTGCCGACCGACGGCGACGTGCTCGACGTGCTCGCGCAGACGTGGCGCGGCATCCGGTCCCCGCGCGATCCGGGGCTGCCGGCGCTCGCGGGCGGCCTGGTCGGCTACCTCGGCTACGACATCGCGACGCTGATCGAGCCGGTCGGTGACACGGCCGTCGACGACCTCGGGGTGCCGATGCTCTCGATGCTGCTGGTCTCCGACCTGGCGGTGGTCGATCATCACGACGGCACCGTGATGCTGGTGGCCACGGAGTTCGTCTCCCCGGACATGTCCGCCGAGGCCGTCGACGCGGCGTACGACGACGCGCTCGCCCGGCTCGAGAAGATGGCCGCCGACCTGGCGCGTCCGGTGCCGGCGGCGCTGTTCGAGGAGTCGGACACCGGCGACCGGGAGGTGCGGTCGCGGACCCCGGAGGGCCAGTACCAGCCCGCCGTCCGCAGGGCGTTGCAGCACGTCGTCGACGGCGACGTGTTCCAGGTGCAGATCAGCCAGCGCTTCGAGGTCGACACGGAGGCCGAGGCGCTCGACGTCTACCGGGTGCTGCGGCTGCTGAACCCCTCGCCGTACATGTACCTTGTGCGGGTCGACGGCTTCGACATCGTCGGCTGCTCGCCCGAGGCGCTCGTCACCGTCGAGGACGGCGAGGCAGTGCTGCACCCGATCGCCGGCACGCGCAAGCGCGGGGACACCCCCGAGCGGGACCAGGCGCTGGCCGACGAGCTCGTCAACGACCCGAAGGAGCGCGCCGAGCACGTGATGCTGGTCGACCTGGCGCGCAACGACCTCGGTCGGGTGTGTGCGCCCGGGACCGTGCAGGTCACCGAGCTCGGCGCGGTCGAGCGCTACAGCCACGTGTGGCACATCGTCTCGACGGTGACCGGAGAGGTGGCCGCCGGCAAGGACGCGTTCGACGTCCTGCTGTCGTGCTTCCCGGCCGGGACGCTGACCGGCGCGCCCAAGGTCCGCGCCATGCAGATCATCGACGACCTCGAGCCGGTGCGCCGCGGGATCTACGGCGGCGCGGTCGGCTACCTGTCCGCCGCCGGCGACCTCGACATGGCGATCTGCATCCGCACCGCACTGCTGAAGGACGGCAAGGCATACGTGCAGTCGGCCGGGGGAGTGGTGGCCGACTCGCTGCCGCACCTGGAGGAGCTCGAGACGCAGAACAAGGCGCGCGCCGCGCTGACCGCGGTGCAGACCGCCTCACGGCTGCGCGCCGCCGTACGCCCGTGACGGCGGCCGGAGGCGATCGCGGCCCCTCCGCCGCGCGCGGCGAGGTCGGCGGCGCGACCCGTAGCGGCTCGTCCAAGAGCGCGCTGGGCAGCGTGGTGTTGCTGCTCGTCGCGGCCGGGGCCGCGCTGCTGTGGTCCTCGAGCCTGGTCTGGGATGCCCGCCAGGTGGCCCGCGCCGCACCGCTCCCACCGGTGGTGTACTCGATCGCGGGCTCGACCGCCGTGCCCATGACGGTGGCGCTCGGCCTCGTCGCGCTGGCCGCCGTGGTCGCCGTCCTCGCCGCCGGCACCCTCGGGCGCCGGATCGTCGGCGGCGCGGTGGCCGCGGTGAGCATCTGGACGCTCGTGCAGCTCGTCGGCTGGAGCGGCGCCTCGCCGGCGCAGCGGATCGCCGTCCTGCAGGACGACGGCATCAAGCACGGGATCGGCAGCGCCCCGCAGACCGGTGCGCTCGCGGTGCCGATCGGGTACGCCGGCGTCCTGCTGGCGCTCGCGGCCGCGGCCGTCCTGCTGGTGCGGGCCGGCGCGTTGCCGCGGATGGGCAGCAAGTACGAGCGGGGGACGGCACGGACGGCTCGCCCGGGCAGCACCGACCCCGCGGCGCAGGACCGGGACATGTGGTCCCGCCTCGATCGCGGCGAGGACCCCACCGACTGACCCGCGGCCCGTCTCCCGCACCGGCCCGTTGTGTTGTGACGAGTCCGGGCGACGACGCCCGAAGTCGCAACAACGTAACGGGCCGGGTCCATCGCAGGATGCGGCGGCCGCGGCAGTGACCTGCCCGACAGCAGCCGCCGCGCGAGTTTGGCGACCTGCGGCCTGGGTACGGGGTTGGCTGCACGCCCGGCGTCCGCGCTCCGCGGTCGGGGACGTGCGCGCGAGGGATGTGACCGAGACCGCGAGGAGTGAGCGATGGCCCAGCAACCGGTGCACGACTACGAGAAGCTTCCCGAGGGCGACGTACTCAGGATGCTGGCCGAGCAGCACAAGAGGATCAAGAAGCTGTTCGCCGCGGTCGACGCCGCCGAGGGGACCGACAAGCAAGACGCGTTCGACGAGCTGCGCAGGTTGCTCGCCGTCCACGAGGTGGCCGAGGAGATGGTGCTGCGTCCCACCACCACGTCCACCGAGGACACGTCGCGAATGCGCGCAACAAGGAGGAGGCGGAGGCCACCAAGATCCTTGCGCAGCTCGAGGAGATGGGCGTCGACGCCGCCGGGTGGACGGCGACCTTCACCACGCTGCGGCACGCCGTCGAGCAGCACGCCGAGCACGAGGAGACGCTGGAGTTCCCGCTCCTGCTGAACGGCTGCGGTCCCGCCGAACGAAAGGCGATGGGCCTGCGGCTGAACACGGTGAAAAGCTTCGCGCCCACGCACCCGCACCCGTCCACCGCCGGCTCGCCGCTAGCGAACTGGCTGGTCGGGCCGTACGTCTCCCTGATGGACCGGGTGCGCGATGTCTTCAGCAGCACGGACAAGTAAGGCGCTCCTCGCCGGTCTCGGGCTCGTGCTGGCTTCCGGGTGCGCTCGCGCCGACACCGACCTCGAGCGGACCGCCGCCACGTTCAGCGAGAGCGCCGCGAACGACCCGGTGAGCGCCTGCGCGCTGCTCGCGCCGAAGACGCGACAGGAGCTCGAGTCCGAGCGCAACGAGCCGTGCGACAGCGCGATCGCCGGCGTCGCCCTGCCCCGCGGTGGAGCGGTCGTGCGCTCGGAGGTCGCCGGGCACTCCGGCCAGGTGGTGCTTCGCGGCGACACGGTGTTCCTGTCGTTGTTCGACGACGGATGGAAGGTCACCGCCGCGGGGTGCCGACCTCAGGACGCGTCGCACGACCTCCCCTACGACTGCTCTGTGAAAGGTGGATGAGGGATGCGCAGAGTGTTCTGGGGCTACCTCGTCTTCATCGCCGTCGGCCTCGCGTGGTTCATCGCGATGGGGCTGATGAGCCGATGAGCACCGTGACGCACGATCGCTCCGGGGCTCGGCGCTCCTGGCTGCGCGAGAGCTCCTTGTCGCTGGTCTTCGGCGTGCTGCTGCTGGCCACGCTCCTCGCGCAGTCATTCGTCGGCTTGGCCGGCTACAACGAGACCGCGGCGGAGTCCGGCCTGCAGCAGATCTCCTGGCTGCGCTACGTCGCGTCCTCGTCCTTCGCCGTGGACGTCGCCGAGAACTGGCAGTCGGAGTACCTGCAGTTCACGCTGTTCATCCTGTTGACCGTCTGGCTGGTGCAGCGCGGGTCGTCGCAATCGAAGCAGCCGGGGCAGGAGGGCCGCCAGAGCGACGAGGATCAGCTCGTCGGGGAGTTCGCGAAAGAGGACAGCCCACGTTGGGCGAGAGCCGGCGGCTGGCGCACGGCGCTTTTCTCCCGTTCCTTGATCACGGTCATGACGGTGATCTTCGTGCTGTGCTGGCTGGCGCAGGCCGTCGCCGGACGTGTCGCCTACAACGAGGAGCAGCTGCGCGATTTCATCGACCCGGTGACGTTCTGGCAGTACCTCGGTTCGTCCGACTTCTGGAGCCGCACCCTGCAGAACTGGCAGTCGGAGCTGCTGGCGGTCGGATCGATGACCGTCTTCACGATCTACCTGCGCGAACGCGGATCCCCGGAGTCCAAGAAGGTCGGTGCGCCGACGCGGAGACCTCGAGCGACTGACCGCGACCCGGCGCGCGGACGCTGGCTACTCGGCGAGCTCGCCGGCCTCGAGGTGCAGGGTGCGGGCCGGCTTGTGCGGCAGCAGCAACGGCAGGCGGCGGGCGTTCAGCGGCGACACGACCCCGGCGAGCTCGTCGACGGTGAACCAGTCGGCGCGGCGGATCTCGCGCGGGTCGTAGACCAGCCGATCCAGCAGCCCGCTGTCGTGCTCACCGCCGTCGTAGAGCACCTCGATGGCGTCGCTCCAGCCGAGGTACGGCGGCAGCCAGTCGAGCGCCAGCAGGCGGCCGGTCTGGATGTCGATGCCGATCTCCTCCTTGACCTCGCGCCGGGCCGCGAGCACCGGCGACTCGCCGTCCTCGACGATGCCGCCGGGCAGCTCCCAGTCCTTCTTGAACGTCGTCTGGCACAGCAGCACCCGCCCGTCGGGGTCGGTCATCACGACGTGCGAGATGAGCCGCTTGAGCGGCATCACCGAGTCCAGCATGAAGGTGAACCCGCCGGCCGAGTCCGGCGCCGGATCCGCGGCCAGGCTCGCGAACAGCGCCCCGTCGCGCAGCCCGCCGCCGCGCGAGAGACCCCCGCGCAGGATGCCCTCGCGGCGCAGCCCGGTGCGCATCGCCACCTGCGTCTCGCGGCGGTCGTCATGGTCGATGACGACCTCCACCCGGCTCACGCCGTGGCGGCCGTACAACGCGTCGATCAGCGCGCGGATCGCGTGGGCGGTCGTGCTCACTGGCGCGTCGGCGAGCTCCCAGTGCAGCCGGGCCACCGACTCGTCGCGCACCTCGATGCGGCAGACCCCCAGGCGGACGCCGTGCTCGCTGAGCTCGACGACCGGCTCCGCGCCGGCGCGCCGCTCGATCCGCACGTCCCCGGCCGTCTGGGCGAGCTGCGACCAGTCCACGTGTGAATCCCTTCGGACGGCGATAGCACCTTGTCTACCAGAGCCAGAGAGACGGGGGCGTGACACGGGCGCCGGAGGCGGTGACTACTGTTTTAGTCCACGACAGGTAATGAGGGGAGCCAGGTGACCGTTCTCGACGACATCATCGCAGGAGTGCGCGAGGACGTCGCGGCTCGGCAGGCCCATGTCTCCCTCGACGAGCTGAAGAGGCGCTGCCGCGCCGTACCCGACGCGCTCGACGCGTACTCGGCGCTCAACCGCGACGGCGTGGCCGTCATTGCCGAGGTCAAGCGGGCCAGCCCGTCCGCCGGGCCGCTCGCCGACATCGGCGACCCGGCCGCGCTCGCCGCGGAGTACGAAGCCGGCGGCGCCCGCGCGATCAGCGTGCTCACCGAGCAGCGCCGCTTCGGCGGGTCGCTCGACGACCTCGCCGCGGTCCGCAAGGCGGTCTCCATCCCGGTGCTGCGCAAGGACTTCGTGGTCTCGTCGTACCAGGTGCACGAGGCGCGGGCGTACGGCGCCGACATCGTGCTGCTGATCGTGGCGGCGCTGAACCAGGACACCCTCGTCGGGCTGCGCGAGCGCGTCGAGTCCCTCGGGATGACGGCGCTGGTCGAGGTGCACGACGAGCAGGAGGCCGACCGCGCGCTGCAGGCCGGTGCGTCGGTCATCGGGGTCAACGCCCGCAACCTGAAGACCCTCGAGGTCGACCGCGCCACCTTCGAGCGCATCGGCCCCGGGCTGCCGAGCAACGTCGTGAAGATCGCCGAGTCGGGCGTGCGCGACGCCCGCGACCTGATCGCCTACGCCAAGGCCGGGGCGGACGCCGTCCTGGTCGGCCAGGGGCTCGTCACCGCCGGCGACCCGCGGCAGGCGGTCGCCGCCCTGGTCACCGCCAGTGAGCACCCCTCGACCCCCGGGAGCTGCAGATGATCACCGGCAACGCGGTCCCAGACAGCCGCGGCTACTACGGGGAGTTCGGCGGCCGGTTCATCCCGGAGGCGCTCGTCGCCGCGATCGACCAGCTCACCGAGTTCTACGAGAAGGCCAAGGTCGACCCCGAGTTCCTCGCCGAGTACGACGCGCTGCTGCGCAACTACGCCGGCCGCCCGAGCCGGCTCTACCACGCCGAGCGGCTGTCCGCCGAGCTCGGCTGCCGCGTGCTGCTCAAGCGCGAGGACCTCAACCACACCGGCGCGCACAAGATCAACAACGTCCTCGGCCAGGCGCTGCTGACGAAGAAGATGGGCAAGACGCGCGTCATCGCCGAGACCGGCGCCGGCCAGCACGGGGTCGCCACGGCGACCGCGGCCGCCCTGATGGGCCTGGAGTGCACCGTCTACATGGGCGAGGTCGACACCGACCGCCAGTCGCTCAACGTCGCGCGCATGCGGCTGCTCGGCGCCGAGGTCGTCGCCGTCCGCTCCGGCTCGCGCACCCTCAAGGACGCGATGAACGAGGCGTTCCGCGACTGGGTCGCCAGCGTCGACACCACGCACTACTGCATCGGCTCGGTGGGCGGCCCGCACCCGTTCCCGATGCTGGTGCGCGACTTCAACTCCGTGGTCGGGGAGGAGGCGCGCCAGCAGTGCATCGAGCAGTACGGCGGGCTGCCGGACGCCGTCCTCGCCTGCGTCGGCGGCGGCTCCAACGCGATCGGCATCTTCGCCGGCTTCCTCGGTGACGAGCAGGTCCGGCTGTACGGCTTCGAGGCGGCCGGCGACGGCGCCGAGACCGACCGCACCGCCGCCACCCTGACCAAGGGCGGCGTCGGCGTCCTGCACGGCTCGCTGTCGTACGTCCTGCAGGACGCCGACGGCCAGACGCTGGAGTCGCACTCGATCTCCGCCGGCCTCGACTACCCGGGCGTCGGCCCCGAGCACGCCTACCTCAAGCAGACCGGGCGCGCCAGCTACCTCCCCGTCACCGACACCGAGGCGATGGACGCCTTCCGGCTGCTGTGCCGCACCGAGGGCATCATCCCGGCGATCGAGTCCTCGCACGCGCTCGCGGGCGCCGTCCGGCTCGCCAAGGAGCTCGGACCCGAGGCGACGCTGCTGGTGAACCTCTCCGGGCGCGGCGACAAGGACGTCGCCACCGCCGGCGAGTGGTTCGACGTGATCGGAGTGACCCGCACCACATGACCGAGCACCGCTCCCTGAGCGACGTCTTCGCCGCCACCCGCGAGGCGAACCGCGCCGCTCTCATCGGCTATCTGCCGGCCGGGTTCCCGTCCCGCAAGCAGAGCGCCGACGCGTTCCGCGCGCTCGTCGACGGCGGCTGCGACATCGTCGAGGTCGGCATGCCGTACAGCGACCCGGTGATGGACGGTCCGACCATCCAGGCCGCGGCCACCAAGGCGCTCGCCGACGGCACCAAGATCGCCGACCTGCTCACGATCGTCGAGGCTATCTCGACGCACGGCGGAGTCCCGGTCGTGATGACCTACTGGGCGCCGGTGACCCGTTACGGGGTCGACGCGTTCGCGCGGGACCTCGCCAACGCGGGCGGCCGCGGCCTGATCACGCCCGACCTGATCCCCGACGAGGCGGGGGAGTGGCTCGTCGCCAGCGAGCAGCACGGCCTCGACCGGATCTTCCTCGTCGCGCCGTCCTCGACCGACGAGCGGCTGGCGATGACGACCAGCAGGTGCAGCGGCTTCGTGTACGCCGCGTCGTCGATGGGCGTCACCGGCGCCCGCGACCAGATCGGCGACCTCGCACCGCGGCTTGTCGAGCGCACCCGGCGGGTCACCGACCTGCCGATCGGCGTCGGGCTCGGCGTGCGCACCCCGGAGCACGTCCGCGAGGTCGCGTCGTACGCCGACGCGGTGATCGTCGGCTCGGCCTTCGTCACCGCCGTCGACCACGACCTGCGGCAGGCCGGAGAGCTGGTCACCGCACTACGAGAGGCCACCGCACGCTCATGACCGTCCTGGCCACCCTGCCCAGCCCGACGCAGAACCAGATCGACGTGTTCGGCATACCGCTGCGCGCCTACGCGTTGTGCATCCTCGCGGGCATCCTGCTGGCCATCTGGCTCAGCAACCGCCGCTGGGTCGCCCGCGGCGGCAAGTCCGGCGAGATCCTCGACCTCGCGCTGTGGGCGGTGCCGTTCGGCATCATCGGCGGCCGCATCTACCACGTGCTCTCCACGCCCGGGCCGTACTTCGGCAAGGGCGGCGATCCGGTGAAGGCGCTGTACATCTGGGAAGGCGGCCTGGGCATCTGGGGAGCCATCGCGCTCGGCGGGGTCGGTGCGTGGATCGGTGCCCGCCGCATGAAGCTGCGCATGACCTCGATCGCCGACACCCTCGCGCCGGGGCTGATCTTCGCCCAGGCCATCGGCCGGCTGGGCAACTGGTTCAACAACGAGCTGTACGGCGGCCCGGACAAGGGGCCTCTCGGCCTGGAGATCCACCAGCTCGACGCCAGCGGCAAGGCGCCCATCGACCCGGCGACGGGCAAGGCCAACGTGATCGGCACCTTCCAGCCGACCTTCCTGTACGAGCTCGTGTGGAACGCGCTGGTCGGCGGCCTGCTGCTGTGGATCGACCGCAGGTACAAGATGGGCCGCGGCCGGCTGTTCGCCGCGTACGTCGCCCTCTACTGCCTGGGCCGGTTCTTCATCGAGAACATGCGCAGCGACTACGCCGTCCACGTGCTCGGTCTGCGGATCAACGTGTGGACCTCGATCATCGTCGGCCTCGGCGCGGTCGCCTACCTGATCGTCGTCAAGGGCACTCGGGAGCCGACCCCGTACACCGACGACCGCCCCGCCTTCGTCACCGCCGACGACGTTTCCGCCACGCCCGACGCGACCCCCTCCACGCCCGACGCGACCTCCTCGACGCCGGAGGGGACCTCCTCCACGCCCGACGCGACCCCCTCCACGCCCGAGGGGACCTCCTCGGCGCCCGAGGGGACCTCCTCCACGCTCGAGGGGACCTCCTCCACGGTCGAGGCGACCTCCTCCACGGTCGTCGAGCGAGCGAGGAACGAGCGACGTCGAGACGCCGCGACCGAGCAGGACGCCGCACCCCGACCGGACACCGCAACCGCGCCACCCGACGAGCGTGACGCCGGCTCCTGAGTGAGCGGCGTCATCCGCTCGCCGAACATCTGGGAGCATCCCGCGGTCTACGAGATCGAGAACCGCGCGGTCGACCCCGACGGGCGGCTGTGGGCGGCGATGACCGCGCGGCATCCCTTGGCCGGGCAGCGGGTGCTCGACGTCGGCTGCGGCACCGGCTTCCATCTGCCCGCGTTCGCGTCCGAGGCCCGCGAGGTGATCGGCGTCGAACCTCATCCGCCACTGGTGGCGGCGGCCCGCCGGCGGACCGCCGGCGATCCCCGGGTGCAGGTCCGCGCCGGGACCGCGCAGCGGCTGCCGGTCGAGACGGCGAGCATCGACGTCGCGCACGCCCGCTGGGCGTACTTCTTCGGGCCCGGCTGCGAGCCGGGCCTCGACGAGCTGCAGCGCGTGATGCGCCGCGGCGGCACGGCCTTCATCATCGACAACGACCTCACGCGCTCGACGTTCGGCCGGTGGTGCCGGCGGGCGTGGCCCGGCTACCGGCCGGGCAGCGTCGAGCGGTTCTTCTCCGGCCACGGCTGGACCCGCGAGCCGGTGGACATGGGCTGGCGGTTCGCGAGCCGCGCCGACCTGGAGCGCGTGGTGCGCATCGAGTTCGCGCCGGCCCTCGCCGAGCAGCTGCTCGCCGAGCATCGGGGGCGCGACGTCGACTACGCCGTCAACCTCTGGTGGAAGCGGTACTGAGCCGTCAAGACCGATATTCAGCGTTGACTTATATAAGTCTGTACGTAGATGATGGTGGCATGCACGCGCTGGACGTCCTGGGGGACCCGGTCCGCCGGCGGATCCTCGAGCTCATCGCCGACGGCGACGTCCCGTCGGGGGCGGTCGCCGAGGCGATCACCGCCGAGTTCGGGATCAGCCAGCCGGCGGTCTCCCAGCACCTGCGCGTGCTGCGCGAGCACGGTTTCGCGACGGTGCGCCCGCAGGGTGCCCGGCGGCTGTACTCCGTGGCGCCGGACGGCGTCCGCGAGGCCAGCGAGTGGCTGACCCCGTTCCAGCGGTTCTGGGCCGGCCCGCTGGCCGCCCTGGAGACCGAGCTTGCCCGCGGCCGGCGGGAACGCCGCCGACCCAGCCCGCCACCGGCCCACGAGGAGCAACCATGATCGACGTACCCGCCCAGATCGACGCCGTCACCCGCGGCCTGCGCACCGAGCAGGTCGATGACGGCAGCCCGCTCACGGTGCAGACCCTGGTCCAGGAGTACCCCGTCGGCATCGCCGACCTGTGGGACGCCGTGACGAGCACCGACCGCATCCCCCGGTGGTTCCTGCCGGTCAGCGGCGACCTGCGGCCGGGTGGCCGCTATCAGCTCCAGGGGAACGCCGGCGGCGAGGTCCTCGAATGCGATCCGCCACGGGACGGCGCGGCGTCCTACCGGGTCACCTGGGAGATGGGCGAGGCGGTCAGCTGGCTGCGGATCCGGCTCGCCGCCGTGGCCGGTGATCGCACCTCGCTGGAGCTCGAGCACACCGCGCGGGCCGCCGACCTGCCCGCCGGCTTCTGGGAGACGTACGGCCCGGGCGCCACCGGCGTCGGCTGGGACGGCGGCCTGCTCGGGCTGGCGCTGCACCTGGGCACCCAGGACGCGGCCCTCGACCCGGCCGACGCCCTCGCGTGGGGGATGACCGACGAGGGCCGGTCGTTCTACCGGGGGTCGGCGGACTCGTGGGCGCAGGCGCACATCAGCGCGGGTGCCGACCGGGCGGCCGCGACCGCGGCGGCCGATCGCACGTACGCCTTCTACACCGGCGAGCCGCCGCAGCCGCAGGCAGGTGACGGCGCGGCCAAGAGTGACTGAACACCCTCGGTGCGCGCTGCTACGCGCCGCCCATCTCTTCTACCCTTGACGGGTGAACAGATGCGCCAAGATCGTGTGTACGCTCGGCCCCGCGAGCGCCAGCCTCGAGCAGATCACTGCCCTGACGGCGGCGGGCATGGACATCGCCCGGATGAACTTCAGCCACGGCACGCACGCCGACCACCAGTCCAACTACGACAACGTGCGCGCTGCGGCGGAGGCCACCGGGCGCACGGTGGGCGTGCTGGCCGATCTGCAGGGACCGAAGATCCGCCTCGGCAAGTTCGCCGACGGCGCGGTGATCTGGACCGAGGGCGACACCGTCGTCATCACCACCGACGAGGACGCCGGCGAGGAGAAGCGGATCGGCACGACCTACCCGCAGCTCGCGCAGGACGTCGAGATCGGCGACCGGCTGCTGATCGACGACGGCAACGTCGCCGTGGTGGTCACCGGCGTCGCCGGGCGTGACGTCCAGGTGCGCGTCGTCGAGGGCGGCACGGTCTCCGACCACAAGGGCCTGTCGCTCCCGGGCGTGAAGGTCAGCGTCCCCGCCCTCAGCGAGAAGGACGCCCGGGACCTGCGGTTCGCGCTACGGCTCGGCGTCGACTTCGTCGCGCTGTCGTTCGTGCGGCACCCCGAGGACGCCGAGCTGGTGCGCGACATCATGCGCGAGGAGGGCCTGGTGGTGCCGGTCATCGCCAAGCTCGAGAAGCCCGAGGCCATCGAGCGGCTCGACGAGATCGTCGAGTCCTTCGACGGGGTCATGGTCGCCCGCGGCGACCTCGGCGTCGAGCTGCCGCTCGAGGAGGTCCCGCTGGTCCAGAAGCGCTCGATCCAGATCGCCCGCGAGAAGGCCAAGCCGGTGATCGTCGCGACCCAGATGCTCGACTCGATGATCACGCACTCCCGCCCGACCCGCGCGGAGGCGTCCGACGTCGCGAACGCCGTCCTCGACGGCGCCGACGCCGTCATGCTGTCGGGGGAGACCAGCGTCGGCCAGTATCCCGTGCAGGCGGTCGAGACGATGGCGCGGATCATCTGCTCGGTCGAGGCCGGTGACATCGACGTCCCGGCGCTGCGCACGCGGCCGCGCACGAACGCCGGCATCATCGCCCGGTCGGCGCGGGACGTGGCCGAGGCGCTGGACGCCGACGCGATCGCGGCGTTCACCCAGAGCGGGGACACCGTGCGCCGGCTGGCGCGGCACCACTCGAAGATCCCGGTGCTCGCCTTCACCCCGGTGCAGAGGGTGCGCAACCAGCTCGCGCTGAGCTGGGGCGTGCGGGCGTTCATCGTCGACCCGGTCGAGCACACCGACGAGATGGTCAAGCAGGTCGACGCGGCGATGCTCGAGCTGGGCGTGCACAACCACGAGGACCTCATCGTGATGGTGGCCGGCAGCCCGCCGGGCAAGGTCGGCTCGACGAACCTCATCCGCCTGCACCGCATCGGCGAGGAGTGACGCCGCTCGGCGAGGAGCGCCGCCGCCCTAGGTGACGTGCAGCAGGCCTTCCTGGGCGGTGGAGGCCACCAGGCGGCCGTCGTGCGACCAGATCTGGCCGAGGGAGAAGCCGCGCGCGCCGCCGCCGGACGGCGAGCCGGACTGGTAGAAGAACCACTCGTCGGCGCGGAACGGGCGGTGGAACCAGACGGCGTGGTCGAGACTCGCGCCCTCCACGTTGTCGCGCATCCACGTCAGGCCGTGGCGGGTCAGCGACGAGTCGAGCAGGGTCATGTCGCTGGCGTACGTCAGCGCGCACAGGTGCAGGAACTTGTCGTCGGGCAGCCGGCCGTCGACCTTCATCCAGATGCGGTTGAGCGGCTCGTCGACGTCCCGGGTCCGCTCCCAGGGCGGTGTCGAGACGTAGCGCAGCTCCACCGGCCGAGGCAGCGTGATGCCCGGGCCGATCTTGTCCTCCTTGCCGGCGACGAGCTCGCGGTAGCTGGGCAGCGACTCCGGCCGCGGCACGTCCGGCATCGGCTCCTGGTGCTCGAACTTGCCCGGCTGCGGCACGGTGAACGACGCCGACAGGGTGAAGATCGCCTTGCCGTGCTGGATCGCCTCCACGTGCCGGGTGGAGAACCGGCGCCCGTCGCGGACCCGCTGCACGATGTAGATGATGGGGATCTCCGGGTCGCCCGGGCGCAGGAAGTAGGAGTGCAGCGAGTGCACCTCCCATTCGGGCCCGACCGTGCGCCCGGCCGCGACCAGCGCCTGCCCGGCGACCTGCCCTCCGAAGGTGCGCTGCAGGGTGACCGCGGGGCTGTGGCCGCGGAACAGGTTCTCCTCGAGCTTCTCCAGGTCGAGCAGCTTCACGAGCATGTCCACCGCGAGCTGACCGTCCTGTCCGGGCGCTGCTGCGTGGCGGAGGGCGGACAGCTCATGGGGTTGCGACATGCCGCAGATCCTATCGAGGGTCCTCCGGCGAGACGTCGCCTAGGCCAGGCCGTCGGCCGCCCGCTGCAGGGCCCGCCAGGTCAGCTCGATGTCCTCCGGCGTCGTCCACACGCCGCCGATGCTGGCCCGGATCACGAAGCGTCCGCCCAGCCTGGTGTGGGTGAGGTAGGCGATGCCCGAGGCGTTGACCGCCTCCATCAGCCCCGCCGTCCGGTCGCCGTCGCGCAGCGCGAAGCAGACCAGCGACAGGGAGCGGGGCAGCGCCAGCTCGAAGCGGGGATCGGCGGTGACGAGCTCCTCGAGCCGCCGGGCCATCGCGATCCCGGAGCGCAGGTGTGCCCGCACGCCGTCCAGCCCGTACGTGCGCAGCACCGCCCACAGCTTCATCGCCCGGAAGCGACGCCCCAGCTGCGGGTGCCAGTCGCGGTAGTCCACGACGGCGCCGCTGTCGGAGGCGGTGTTGCGCAGGTACTCCGGCACGATGCTGAGGGCGCCGGTCAGCGCGGCGCGGTCGCGCACCCAGAACACGGAGCAGTCGAAGGTGGTCAGCAGCCACTTGTGCGGGTTGGTGACCAGCGAGTCGGCGTACTCGTCGACCCCGTCGAGCAGGTCGCGGTGCTCGGGGCAGATGGCCGCGACCCCGGCAAAGGCGGCGTCCACGTGCAGCCAGATGCCGTGCTGCGCGGCGATCTCGCCGATCGCGCGGGTCGGGTCGACGGCGCACGTCGCTGTCGTGCCGACCGCCGAGACGACCATCACCGGCACCACCCCGGCAGCGACGTCCGCCTCGACGGCGGCGCGCAGCTCCTCCGGGCGCATCGCCTGGGTGCCGGGATCGACGGCGATCTGCCGCACGTTCGCGTAGCCGACACCGGTCATCATCGCCGCCTTCAGCAGCGACGAGTGCGCCTCGGTCGAGGCGTACACGGCGTACCGCCGGCCGTCCTGCAGGCCGGTGTCGCGGGCGGTACCGCCGGTGGCGCGGTGCAGCGCCGCCAGCAGCGCGGTCATCGTCGCCGTCGAGGCGGTGTCCTGGATGACGCCGCCGCCGGGGCCGGTGCTGCGCGACCAGTCCCCGAGCCCCATCGCGTCGGCGAGCCAGTCGGTGACGACCTGCTCGATCTCGGTCAGCGCCGGCGACGTCGACCACAGCATGCCCTGGGCGCCGATGCCGCTCGAGACGAGGTCGCCGAGCACCGCCGCCGGAGAGGAGTTCGCCGGGAAGTAGCCGAAGAACCGCGGATGCTGCCAGTGCGTGATGCCCGGCAGGACGACGCGGTCGAGGTCGGCCAGCAACGCGGTGAACGGCTCTCCGACCTCGGGTGCGGACGGCGGCAGAGCGCGCGCGATCGAGCCCGGCGCGGCCTGCGAGAGCACCGGCCGTTCGCCGACCGTCGTCCAGTAGTCCGCGATCCAGTCGATGACGGCATGGCCGTGCCGGCGGAACTCCTCGGGGGTCAGGTGCGGGAGCGGGGGAACGTCCTCAGGCATACCCCCGACGGTAGCCGAGGGCTACTTGCCGGTGAGCAGCTCGCTCGGCACGGCCTGGTCCGCGCGCAACGCGTCGAACAGCGCGGTGGCCTTCTTCGCGTCCCACTTCACCACCGAGCCGACACCGCCGATCGTCGGGGTACTCGCGATCGGGACGGTGGTCGTCACGAGGTCCTTCGACCCCATCGCCGTCCCCATGCCGGCCAGGTGCCAGAGGTGGCAGCCGTCGTCGACGGTCAACGTGCCGGTCGCCTTCAGCGCCAAGGGGATCGACCTGAGCGGGTTGGCCAGCGTGCCGGGGCTGGAGGCCTTGGCCAGCAGCGCGGACAGGAACGTGCGCTGCCGTTCGATCCGGTCGAGGTCGGCGTTCGCGCTGGCGCGCGTACGCACGTACCCGAGGGCCTGCGCGCCGTTCAGCGTCTGGCAGCCGGCCTGCAGGTCCAGGCCGGCCTTCGGGTCCTTCATCGGCTCGTCGATGCACATGTCGACCCCGCCGATCGAGTCGACGACGCCGGCGAACCCGCCGAAGCCGATCTCGGCGTACCGGTCGATGCGCATGCCCGTCAGCCCCTCGACCGTCCGCGCGAGCAGCGGCCCGCCGCCGTAGGCGAAGGCGGCGTTGAGCTTCTGCTGGCCGTGCCCCGGGATGTCGACGAGGGTGTCCCGCGGCAGGCTGATCAGGGTCGGCGCGGCGTTCGAGTCGGGGACGTGCAGCAGCATGATCGTGTCGGTCCGCTTGCCGTTGGCGTCGCCGGTGGCCAGCTCGGTCTTCTGCTGGTCGGTGAGGTCGGCGCGCGAGTCCGAGCCCACCATCAGCCAGGTCGTGCCCGGCGTGCCGGCCGGACGCCCGGAGTAGTCGGCGAGCACGTCCTGGCGGGTCATCGACAGATCGAGGTACGCGGCGAAGCCGACCAAGGCCAGCAGCAGCGCCGCGAGCAGCCACGCGAGAACCCGCCGACCGCGGCGCCGGCGAGCCGGTCGCGGTGCCGGCCCCGTGCTGCGACCGAGCGGCGCACCGTACGGCGCGCCGTGCTGGCCCGGAGCGTCCGGCGGCGCACCGTACCGCGCGCCGTGCTCCATCCCGCGCGGGTCGAGGTACGCCGGCAGCTCGCGGGTGCGCTCGGGATCGTCGTCCGGATACGGCATGGCCTCGCCTCGCTGCGGGTCGTCGGTAGCCCCGGTCGGATTCGAACCGACACTTGCGGTGGTTTGAGCACCGTGCCTCTGCCGTTGGGCTACGGGGCCTGGTCGCGCCCGGCTGTGGCGCCGGGTGCCGCAGACTAGAGTAGCGAACGTCCCTGGACGAGTACGTCCGCCGAGCCGCAGAACGAGGATTGCCACCGGTGCCGATGGAGCCCAGCGAGGGTAGCCCCGCTCGCCTACGAGTCCTGATCGCCGAGGACGAGGCGCTGATCCGGCTCGACCTCAGCGAGATGCTGCGCGAGGAGGGCTACGACGTGTGCGGCATGGCCCGCGACGGCCAGGAGGCGATCGAGCTCGCCGAGTCGTTGCGGCCCGACCTGATCATCCTCGACGTGAAGATGCCGCGCCTCGACGGGCTGACCGCGGCGGAGGTCATCGGCGAGCAGCGCATCGCGCCGATCGTGGTGCTCTCTGCGTTCAGCCAGCGCGACCTCGTCGACCGCGCGCTCAAGGCCGGCGTGATGACCTACCTGACCAAGCCGTTCGCCCAGGCCGACCTGGCGCCGGCGATCGAGACGGCCTACGCGCGGTTCGCCGAGATGCGCGCCCTGGAGGCGGAGATCGGCGACCTGAACGACCGGATCGAGACGCGCAAGATCATCGAGCGCGCCAAGAGCTTCCTGATGACGGCGCACAAGCTCAGCGAGCCGGCCGCGTTCCGCTGGATCCAGCGCAGCGCGATGGAGCGCCGGACGACGATGAAGGTCGTCGCCGAGGCCATCCTGGACCACTCGTCGGGGCGCTGAGCGCACGCCACAGGGCGGTCTGGGTCACATTATTGCTGTTGCATAACGCCCGCATGCCACTTCGCGGATTGGCAATACGTCTCGGCTAACTTGGTCGCCTAGGCGTTTTCGGGGAGCTGTGCACGAGAGGTGCGCACGCCTGGGATCGCTACCTGATCAGGAGGTACGCGTGGCGCGTCATACGGTTCGCGGTGTCGTCGCTCTGGGCGCAATCGTCGCTCTGGCAGTGACGGGATGCGGCAGCAAGGAGACCAAGTCGGAGAAGTCGGGCGGCACCGGCGCGCTGTCGATCAAGCCGTTGGAGCAGGTCGACAAGCAGGGCAAGCCGGTGGACAAGAAGGCCGGCGGCAACGCCGCCGATCCCGCCGGTGACGGCAAGGCCAAGTGCAGCAACATCTCGCTCGGCTTCGCCGGAGCCCTGACCGGGGACAACGCCGCGCTCGGCAAGAACATCCGGTACGGCATGGAGGTGGCGATCAAGAAGCACAACGACGCCAACAAGGACTGCCAGGTCTCGGTCAAGGAGTTCGACACCGAGGGCACGCCGGAGAAGGCGACCCAGGTCGCGCCGTCCATCATCGGCGACGCCCAGGTCATCGGCCTGCTCGGCCCGGCGTTCTCCGGTGAGTCCAACGCCGTCGACTCGCAGTTCAACGAGGCCGGCCTGGCGGCGGTCACCGCCTCCGCGACCAACCCGACGCTGTCGCAGAACGGCTGGAAGACCTTCTTCCGCGGCCTGGCCAATGACGCGGTCCAGGGGCCGGCGCTCGCGGCCTACGTCAAGAACGAGATGAAGGCCAAGAACGTCTGCCTGATCAAGGACGACTCCGACTACGGCAAGGGCTTCGCGGCCGAGCTGAAGACCGGCCTGGGCGACCTCGTCAAGTGCGAGGCCGACACCAAGACCAAGGACAAGGAGTTCTCCGCGATCGTCACCAAGGTCAAGGAGGACAAGCCCGACGTCGTCGTGTACGCCGGCTACTACGCCGAGGCCGCGCCGCTCGCTCAGCAGTTGAAGGAGGGCGGCGTGGACGCCACCTTCGTCTCCGGCGACGGCGTCAACGACCCGGCGTTCGTCGACGGCGCCGGCTCGGCGTCCAAGGGCGCGATCCTGTCGTGCCCGTGCGGCCCGGCCCCCGATGCCTTCGCGGCCGACTACAAGAAGGTCTCCGGCGGTGCGGCGCCGGGCGTGTACTCCACGGAGGGCTACGACCTGACCACGATCATGCTGAAGGCGATCGACTCCGGGGTCACCGACCGCAAGGCGATGGTCGACTACGTGCGCAAGTACGACGGTGACGGGCTGGCGCGCCACTACAAGTGGGACGCCAACGGCGAGCTCGAGGAGAACAACATCTGGATCTACGAGGTCAAGTAGGCCCCGTCGTCCAGCAGCCGACGCGTTCCGGGGCGTGGCCCTCGCGGCCACGCCCCGGACGCGTCCTCACCGCAGTCCCGCCCACCCACTGGAGCTCATGGTGCTACTCGCGTCGTCGGCGACGTTGCTTGCCGCAGACTCCTGGATAACGTTCAACATCCAGGGCTTGTTCAACAACTTCATGGAGTACACCGTCAGCGGGTTGACGGTCGGCGCGATCTACGCGCTCGTCGCGATCGGCTACACCCTGGTGTACGGCGTCCTGCGGCTGATCAACTTCGCGCACTCCGAGGTGTTCCTGGTCGGCCTGTTCGCCCAGTACTTCGTGCTCCAGGCACTCGGCTTCACCCCCAGCGGTGACGCCTACGACGAGGGCATCGGCCTGACCGTGGGCTACCTGCTCGTCGCGATGCTGATCTCGATGCTCGCCTCCGGCGCGACCGCCGTCGCCGTCGAGCGCATCGCCTACCGCCCACTGCGCAAGAAGGGCGCCCCGCCGCTGGTCTTCCTGATCACCGCGATCGGCGCCTCGTTCGTCATCCAGCAGATCTTCTTCGTCTGGCGCGGGGCGATCCCCGAGCGGACCATCCGGCTCGTGGAGGCCAAGACCCAGTTCGACCTCGGCGGAGCCGAGGTGACCAACCTGCAGATGGTGATCATCGGCGCGTCCGTGGTGCTGATGATCGTCGCCGACTACTTCGTCAACCGCACCAAGCTCGGCCGGGGCATCCGCGCGGTCTCCCAGGACTCGACCACGGCCACCCTCATGGGCGTCAACCCCGAGCGGGTGATCATGACGACGTTCTTCTTCGGCGGCGTCCTCGCCGGCGCCGCGGCCCTGCTGTACAGCGTCTACGTCCCGCAGACGATGGTCTACAACGCGGGCTTCATCCTCGGCCTGAAGGCCTTCGCGGCCGCCGTGCTCGGCGGCATCGGCAACCTGCGCGGCGCGCTGCTCGGCGGCCTGGCGCTCGGTATTGCCGAGAACTGGGGGCAGGTCGTCTTCGGCGCCCAGTGGCGGCACGCGATCGCGTTCGTGCTGCTGATCCTGGTGCTGATGTTCCGCCCGACCGGCATACTCGGTGAGTCGCTCGGAAAGGCACGGGTATGAGCGCGACAGACGCTGCGCGGGTCCGCAGCACGCACCCCAACCCGGTCGTGCGCTGGTGGGACGACCTCGCCAAGCCGGCCAAGATCGCGCTCACCGTGGTGGGCATCGTCTTCCTCGTCTTCCTGCCGGTGATGCGGCCGCCGGGGCTGTCCGGCGGCCCGAACGACTTCGCGCTGGTGATGGCCGAATGCGCGCGGATGGCGCTGATCGCGCTCGGGCTGAACGTCGTCGTGGGCCTCGCCGGGCTGCTCGACCTCGGGTACATCGGCTTCTACGCCATCGGCGCGTACGTCGTCGCGCTGTTCACCAGCAAGGGCAGCGACTGGGTGGACACCGTCCACATCCCGTGGCTGGCCGCGATCCCGATCGCGATCGTGCTGACCGCGATCAGCGGCCTGATCCTCGGCATACCCACGCTCCGCGTCCGCGGCGACTACCTGGCCATCGTGACCCTCGGCTTCGGTGAGCTCGTGCGGCTGGCCGCGGACAACATCCCGTGGCTGAAGGGCAACGGCGGCTTCAAGCAGATCGCCTACCCGAACCTGCTCAGCTCCGAGACGCTGCCCAACGGCGTCTTCTCGGCCGGCAATGTCAACAAGGGTGTGTTCAACTACGGCGTCTGGTGGTACTGGGCGCTGCTGGTGATGGTCGGCCTGGTCATCTGGGCGACGAACAACCTCGAGAAGTCCCGCGTCGGGCGGGCCTGGATCTCGCTGCGCGAGGACGAGGACGCCGCCGAGATCATGGGCGTGTCCACGTTCAAGTACAAGGTCTGGGCGTTCGCGATCGGCGCCGGCATCGGCGGCCTGTCGGGAGCGTTCATGGCGGGGCAGGTGCAGTTCGTGAACAACCAGAAGTTCGACGTCGTGTCGTCGATCTTCTTCCTCGTCGCCGTCGTCCTCGGCGGCCAGGGCAACAAGTTCGGCGTGCTGATCGGCGCGTTCCTGGTCGCCTACATCCCGGCCCGGTTCGCCGAGATCGCCGAGTACAAGTACCTCATCTTCGGCGTGGTGCTGATCGCGCTGATGCTCTTCCGCCCGCAGGGCCTGCTGCCGGCGAGGCATCGGCTGATGGGCGCCGGACCCGACGTGCCGCCGGTCACCGACCCGGTCATCACCGGGCACACCGAGCCGGACGCGGACGACGAGGGTGCCTCGGCGCACGTCGAGCCGGGCAGCTCGCCGCTGCACAAGACCGAGGACGACGGCCGGGGCATCGGGGCGCGCAGCCCCGGCGACCTCGACGGGCGGGCCGGCGACGACCTGCCGCCGGCCACGAACGAAAGGGAGCCGCGATGAGCACGCCCCTCGGGTCCGCCGCCCCCGGGCCGGACGCCGACCACCCCGTCGACACCTTCACGCAGGTCGACCAGAGCGAGCTCGACGTCGGCCTCGAGCGCGAGGTCAACGCGGCCGTCGGCGAGACCCTCGTGAGCCTGCAGGACGTCACGATGCAGTTCGGCGGGCTGAAGGCGATGGACTCGGTCAGCTTCGACATCAAGCGCGGTGAGATCCTCGGCCTGATCGGGCCGAACGGCGCCGGGAAGACGACCTGCTTCAACGCGATGACCGGGGTCTACACCCCGACGTCCGGCAAGGTGGTCTTCGACGGGACGGCCATCCGCCGGATGAAGCGCAACCAGATCACCCGGATGGGCATCGCGCGCACGTTCCAGAACATCCGGCTGTTCGCGTCGATGACCGCGCTGGAGAACGTCGCGGTCGGCATCGACGCGCGCCACCGCACCTCCGTCGTCGGCGCGGTGTTCCGCTCGCCGCGGCATCGCCGCGAGGAGCGGATCGCCTACGACCGCGGCATGGAGCTGCTGGAGTTCGTCGGCATCGCCGACCGCGCCCACGAGCCGGCCCGCTCGCTGCCGTACGGCTACCAGCGGCGCCTGGAGATCGCGCGGGCGCTGGCCACCGAGCCCAAGCTGCTGTGCCTGGACGAGCCCGCCGCGGGATTCAACCCGGCGGAGAAGGTGCAGCTGATGGGGCTGATCCAGGAGATCCGCAACCAGGGCTACACGGTGCTGCTGATCGAGCACGACATGCGCCTCGTGATGGGCGTGACCGACCGGATCGTCGTGCTCGAGTTCGGCCGCAAGATCGCGGAGGGCACCCCCGACGTGATCCGCAAGGACCCCGCGGTCATCGCGGCGTACCTCGGCGTCACCGACAACGCCGACGAGGACGAGGACGAGGAGTAGATCGCATGCTCGAGCTGGAGGACGTCGTCGTCAACTACGGCGCCATCGAGGCGCTGCACGGCATCAGCCTGTCCGTCGCCGAGGGGGAGATCGTCTCGCTGATCGGTGCCAACGGCGCCGGCAAGAGCACCACCATGCGTGCCGTCTCCGGCGTCCGGCCGCTGACTCGCGGCCGGATCGTCTTCGAGGGCAAGGACATCACCACGATGGCGCCGCATCACCGCGTGCAGGCCGGCATCTGCCAGGCTCCCGAGGGCCGCGGGATCTTCCCGGGGATGACGGTGCTGGAGAACCTGGACATGGGCACCTACGCCCGCAAGTTCGACTCCAAGCAGGAGTACGCCGAGATGCTCGAGCACGTCTTCGAGCTGTTCCCGCGGCTGGGGGAGCGCAAGTCGCAGAAGGGCGGCCTGATGTCGGGCGGCGAGCAGCAGATGCTCGCGATCGGACGGGCGCTGATGTCGCGCCCGCGGCTGCTGCTGCTCGACGAGCCCTCGCTCGGCCTGGCCCCGAAGATCATCGCGCAGATCCTGGAGATCATCACGACGATCAACCAGGAGGGCACCACCGTGCTGCTGGTCGAGCAGAACGCCCAGGGCGCGCTCTCGCGCTCGCATCGGGCGTACATCCTGGAGACCGGCACGGTCACCAAGACCGGCGCGGGCGCCGATCTGCTGCGCGACCCCGCCGTGATGGAGGCCTACCTCGGCGTGGCGTAGCGGCTCGCGATCGCCGCGCGCTGCCGTGCCGTGGCGCGCCTCGGCCCGCGGTCCCGACGAGAATTCTGAGTCACCCGACCCACCTGCCGGTCCGCCGGTGCTAGGTTGAGCCCGACCCATCCGCACGTCGAGCCGGGGCGTCCATGTCCAAGTGCAGCGTCATCCTCCGCGATGCCTCCGTCGAGGACGCCGAGGCGGTGGGCGCGATGGCGATGCTGGCGCTCGGCACCGACGGGCGACCGACGTCCGGCTCCAAGCTGATGATCGACCACTCGGGGCAGTGCCGGCCGGACGTCGCCGCCGTCCTCGCCAGCCCCGAGTTCCGCACGCTGCTGGCCGTCGACCCGGCGAGCGACGAGATCGTCGGTTTCGCGGTCACCTCCGAGGACCTGTTCGGCTCGCTGATCGGACGGCCGACGATCCACGTGCACTACCTCGTCGTCCCCGACGAGCGCCGCCACCGCGGCGTCGGCCGCGAGCTGCTCGCCGAGGTCACCCGCTTCGCCGAGGAGATCTCCGCCGAGCAGGTGACCGTGGACGTCTCCAGCGAGGCCCGCGACGTCAACCGCTACTTCGCCAAGTCCGGCTTCGTCCCGCTCGCGCAGCGCCGCATCGCCACCGTCGCGACGCTGCGCCGCACCCTCGGCCTCAGCCAGCCCATCGCGGCGCGCGAGGCGGCGCGCCGGCGGATCATCAACCGGTTCTGAGCCGCTGCGACCTACTGCTTCTGCGCGCCGGGCGCCTGCGGCATCGCCATCGCGGTGAGCTGCGCCGAGCACACCAGGTTGCCCTGCTCGTCGGTGATCTCGATCTTGATCGTCTTCAGGGAGCGGCCCGAGTGCACCGGGACCGCGACGCCGGTGACGACGCCCGAGCGCACCGCGCGGTGGTGGTTGGCCAGCACCTGGGTCCCGACGCAGATCATCCCCGGAGCGGAGTTCAGCACCGCGCAGGTCGAGCCGATGCTCTCGGCGAGGGCCGCCGAGGCGCCGCCGTGCAGCAGGCCGTAGGGCTGGTAGTTGCCGGCGACCGGCATGGTCGCGACCGTGCGGGCCGGGTTCCAGTCGAGATACTCGATGCCGAGCTTCTCATCCAGCAGTCCGTCGGGGCGCGGGCGGTCACGGAAGCCGTCCGGCGGCGGGTGCGGGACGTAATCGGCTTCGGGTGCTTCGGTTGTCATAGGGCAACCCTAGACTCGTTGCCGTGAGTGACACGAAGCGACTTCTCCTGCTCGACGGACATTCCCTGGCCTACCGCGCGTTCTACGCGCTGCCGGCGGAGAACTTCCAGACGACGACCGGGCAGTCCACGAACGCGGTGTACGGCTTCACCTCGATGCTGATCAACCTGCTGCGCGACGAGGAGCCCACCCACGTCGCGGTCGCCTTCGACCTCTCGCGGGTGTCCTTCCGCACCGAGACGTACGGGGAGTACAAGGCCAACCGGTCGAAGTCGCCCGACGAGTTCAAGGGGCAGATCTCGCTGATCCAGGACGTGCTCGACGCCATGGGCATCCCGTGGCTGGTGAAGGAGGGCTACGAGGCCGACGACATCATCGCCACCCTGACCCGCCAGGCGCGGTCCGACGGCATGGAGGTGCTGATCTGCTCCGGCGACCGCGACTCCTTCCAGCTCATCGGCGAGGGCACCACGGTGCTGTACCCGAAGCAGGGCGTCTCCGTGCTGTCCCGCATGGACGAGGCCGCCGTCCAGGAGCGGTACGGCGTACCGTCCGCGCGCTACCGGCACCTCGCGGCGCTCGTCGGCGAGGACTCCGACAACCTGCCCGGCGTCCCCGGCGTCGGCCCGAAGACGGCCGCCAAGTGGATCACGACGTACGGCGGGGTCGAGGAGATCGTCGAGCACCTCGGCGAGATCAAGGGCAAGGCCGGCCAGTCGCTGCGCGACCACCTGCCGTCGGTGCAGCGCAACTTCCACCTCAACCGGCTGCTCGACGACCTCGAGCTCGAGCTGCGCCCCGAGCAGGCGCTGCTGTCCGGCATGGACGCCGCGGCGCTGAACCGCACCTTCGACGAGCTGCAGTTCCGCGGCCAGATCCGCGACCGGCTCAACGCCGTGCTGGCCGCCGACGAACCGGTCACCGCCGAGGCGATCGACGTCGAGGTCATCACGATCGCGCCCGGCGCGCTCGGCGCGTGGCTCGCCGAGCACACCTCCACCGGCACCCCGACCGCCGTGTCGTTCCGCGGCACCTGGGGCCGCGGCACCGGCGAGCTCACCGGGATGGCGCTCGCCGCGGGCGGGACGGCGGCGTACGCCGACATCACCAGCGACCTGATCGACCCCGCCGACGACGCCGCGCTGGCCGGCTGGCTCGCCGACGCCGAGCATCCGAAGGTGCTGCACGACGTCAAGGGCCCGCTGCTCGCCGTGGCGGCACGCGGCTGGAGCATCCGCGGGCTGGTCGACGACACCGCGCTCGCCGCCTACCTGGTCAATCCCGGCCGGCGCACCTTCGAGCTCGGCGCGCTGACCACCGCCTACCTGCACCGCGAGCTGCAAGCCGAGGCCTCCACCGGCGCCGCGCAGCTCACCCTCGACGGCGGCGAGGCGGAGGCCGACGAGCAGATCGCCGCGGAGCAGATCTCGCGCGCGGTCGGCACCGCCGCGCTCGCCGAGGCGCTCGCGCCGGAGGTCGAGCAGCGCGGCGCCGGGGCCCTGCTGCGCGACCTCGAGCTGCCGCTCGCGCAGCTGCTGGCCGACATGGAGATCCGCGGCATCGCCCTCGACGTCGACCACCTCGGCGACCTGTCGCGGCAGTTCGGCGACGAGGTCGCCGCCGTCGCCTCCGAGGCGTACGGCGTGATCGGCCACGAGATCAACCTCGGCTCGCCCAAGCAGCTGCAGGTCGTGCTGTTCGACGAGCTGGGGCTGCCGAAGACGAAGAAGATCAAGAGCGGCTACACGACGGACGCCGACTCGCTCAAGGGGCTGCTCGAGCAGACCGAGCACCCGTTCCTGGCGTTCCTGATGCGCCACCGCGACATCACCCGGCTCAAGAGCGTCGTCGACGGCCTGATCCCGCTGGTCGACGACCAGAACCGCGTGCACACGACGTTCCAGCAGATGATCGCGGCGACCGGCCGGCTCAGCTCGACCGATCCCAACCTGCAGAACGTGCCGGTGCGCAGCGCCGAGGGCCGGCAGATCCGCCGCGGGTTCGTGCCGGGCACCGGGTACGAGTCGCTGATGACCGCCGACTACAGCCAGATCGAGATGCGCATCATGGCGCACCTATCCGGGGACGCCGGGCTGATCGAGGCGTTCATGTCGGGGGAGGACCTGCACACCTTCGTCGCCGCCCGCGCGTTCAACATCGGCACCGACGAGGTCGACCCCGAGATGCGCCGCCGCATCAAGGCGATGTCCTACGGCCTGGCCTACGGGCTCTCGGCGTACGGCCTCTCGCAGCAGCTGCGCATCACCCCGGCCGAGGCCCGCGAGCAGATGGACGCCTATTTCCAGCGCTTCGGCGGCGTCCGCGACTACCTGCGCGAGGTCGTCGAGGAGGCCCGCGTGGTCGGCTACACCGAGACGATCATGGGACGTCGCCGCTACCTGCCCGACCTGACCAGCGACAACCGGCAGCGCCGCGAGATGGCCGAGCGGATGGCGTTGAACGCGCCGATCCAGGGCTCGGCGGCCGACATCATCAAGGTGGCGATGCTGGGTGTGGAGCGTGCGCTGCGCGCCGCCGGGGTGCGTTCGCGGGTGCTGCTGCAGGTGCACGACGAGCTCGTGCTGGAGATCGCGGCCGGTGAGGCCGACCAGGTCGAGGAACTCGTCCGCGAGCAGATGGCGGGGGCGGCGACCCTCGACGTCCCGCTCGACGTCTCGGTCGGGGTCGGCCCCAACTGGGAGGACGCCGCCCACTAGCGCGCCGGGTCACGCTCCGGCGGTGGGTTCCGCCCCGCTACTCGCGCTCGCGGTGGGTTATGCCCCGCTGTCCTGCCGATAGCGGGGTGCAAGCCACCGCGAGAGGAGGCGCTGGGTCGCGAGCACCGGCGTCGACGGCTGCCGGTCCGGTGCGGGGAACACCAGGTAGCGGTAGGCGACGTACCGGAACACCGTGCCCAGCCCGATGGCCGCCGTCTTCACCGCGTCCAGCGGCAGCGCGTTGCGGATGTCGAAGACGCCGGCCGCCCCCGCGACCAGGCCGCCCTCGATGCCGATGCCGGCGAGGTTGACGAGCACGAACAGCACGAACGCGCGGGCTCCCGGCTGGTTGCTCGCGCCGAAGGCGTACCGGCGGTTCAGCGTGAACGACAGGACCGTCGTCGCGGCCGCCGAGGTGAACGAGGCCCAGCCGGGACTCATCGGCGTCACGGCGCCCAGCAGGGTGAACAGCGCGATGTTCAACACCAGGTTCAGGGCGCCGATGACGCCGAACGCGGTGATCTCGCGGGCACGCGCGCCCAGCCGCAGCTGCGGGTAGCGGCTCCTGGTCACTGCATCGAAATCGGTCGGCACGTCACTCATCCTGCCCGCGGATGCTGAGAGCGCGCTGGCCGCGCGGCCGAATGTTCACCGGACGTTCCACTACCATGCGAAAGGCCCGCGAATGCGCCGCGCGACCCGAGGAGCACCTGACCCGTGACCTACTCACTTCTCGTTCCCGGGATCAAGGCCCGGGACCACAGCGTCGTCGCTCCGCTGCGCCACGACGAGCCCGGCGGCGAGACGATCGAGGTCTACGCCCGCGAGGTCGTCGGCGCCGAGCACGACGACCCGGCCGGTCTGCCGTGGCTGCTGTTCCTGCAGGGCGGCCCGGGAGGCGCCGCCCCGCGCCCCACGGCTCGCGGCGGCTGGCTGGACGCGGCGCTGCAGCGCTACCGGGTGCTGCTGCTCGACCAGCGCGGTACCGGGCGCTCGACGCCGGTCGGCCCCTCGCTCGTACGCCGTCGCGGCGCGGACGGCGCCGCCGACTACGTGGCCGCGCTGCGCGCCGACGCGATCGTCCGGGACGCCGAGCTGCTCCGCGCGCAGGTCGCCGACGGGCAGCGCTGGAGCACGCTGGGCCAGAGCTACGGCGGCTTCTGCACGTTCAGCTACCTCTCGTTCGCGCCGGAGGGCCTCGAGCGGTGCCTCGTCACCGGAGGCATCCCGCCGATCGGGTTGCGCCCCGAGGACGTGTACCGCCGCACCTGGATGCGGGTCATCGCCAAGAACGGCAACTTCTTCCGCGCCTTCCCCGACGACCGCGCACGCCTCGACGCGCTGATCGGCCTGCTGCCGCGCGGCGTCGAGCTGCCGGACGGCGGCCGGCTCACCGTCGAGCGGCTGCTGGCGCTCGGCATCGACTTCGGCAAGAGCGACGGCTTCGCCGCGGTGCACTACCTGCTCGAGCAGGCGGTCGCGGACGGCGAGGCCGGTGCGGCGTTCCTCGGCGCCGTCGCCGAGCGCACCGGCGGCGCGGCCGCACCGCTGTACGCGCTGCTGCAGGAGGCGATCTACTGCGACGGCCCGGGAGCGAGCCGGTGGGCGGCGACCCGCACGCGCGCCGAGATCAAGGCGCTGTCGGCGGCCGCGGCGCATCCGTTGTTCACCGGCGAGATGATGGAGCGCTGGCGGTTCACCGACGTGCCCGGGCTCGCGCCGTACGCCGAGGTCGCCGACCGGCTGCACGCGCGGGAGGACTGGCCGGCGCTGTACGACCCCGCGCGGCTGGCCCACAACGAGGTGCCGGTGGCCGCCGCGGTGTACTTCGACGACATGTACGTCGACGCGGACGCCTCGCTCGCGGTCGCCCGGCGCACGCCCGGGGTGCGCGCCTGGATAACCAACCAGTACGAGCACGACGGGCTGCGGGCCGACGCCGCCGTCTTCGAGCGACTGGACCGGATGACGAGGGGCATGGCATGAGCGAGGTGTACCTCGACCACGCGGCCACGACCGTCGTCCGCGCGCGGGTGATCGACGAGATGACGCGGGTGCTGCGCGAGACCGGGAACGCGTCGTCGCTGCACGCCGCCGGCCGGCGCGCGCGGCGCGAGATCGAGCAGGCCCGCGAGCAGGTCGCCGAGGCGATCGGCGCGCATCCCATCGAGGTCGTCTTCACCAGCGGCGCGACGGAGGCCGACAACCTCGCGGTCGTCGGCGGCTACCGCTGGCGGCGCGCCACCGACCCCGCGCGGTCGACGCTGGCGGTCACGCCGGTCGAGCATCCGGCGGTCCTCGACGCCGCCCAGGCGCTCGTCGAGGACGCCGGCGCGACGCTGCGGTGGATCGAGGTCGACGAGCACGGCGCCGCCCGCGTCGACGACCTCGCCGAGATCGTCACCGACCCGTCGCTCGCGATCGCGTCCGCGATGTGGGCGAACAACGAGGTCGGCACCCTCTCCGACATCCCGGCCATGGCGCGGATCTGCGCGGACGCCGGCGTCCCGTTCCACGTCGACGCCGTGCAGGCGGTCGGCCGGGTGCCGATCGACTTCGCCGCCCTGCGCATCACCAGCCTGGCGCTGTCGGCGCACAAGCTCGGCGGCCCGCAGGGGATCGGCGCGCTGGTCGCCGGCCGGGCCTTCACGCCCCGGCCGACCTCGCACGGCGGCGGCCAGGAGCGCCGGCTGCGCTCCGGCACCCTGAATGTGGCCGGTGCCGTCGGCCTGGCGGTCGCGCTCACCGCCGCGGAGGAGGAGCGGGTCGCCGAGGCGGCGCGCCTCGGCGCGTTGCGCGACCGGCTCACCGCGAGCGCCCTGCGCATCGAGGGGCTGCAGGTCAACGGGCACGCCTCGGCGAGCGAGCCGACGCTGCCCGGCACGCTGAACCTGCACATCCCCGGCGCGGACGCCGACGCCGTGCTGATGCTGCTGGACGCCGAGCAGATCGCCGTGTCCACCGGCGCGGCGTGCAGCGCCGGTGTCAGCGAGCCGAGCCGGGTGCTGCTGGCGATGCTGGGCGACGACCGCCGCGCGCGGCAGAGCATCCGGATCTCGATGGGCCGGACGACGACCGACGCGGACGTCGACCGGCTTCTCGCGGTGCTGCCGCGGGTCGTCGAGCAGGCGCGGCGCGCGACCGGCTACCGCGACCCGCGAGGGTAGACTCCTGCGACTGTGAAGATCCTCGCTGCGATGTCCGGAGGCGTCGACTCCGCGGTCGCCGCCGCCCGCGCCGTCGACGCCGGCCACGACGTGACCGGCGTCCACCTCGCCCTGTCGCGCGCGCCCGAGGCGGTCCGCGCCGGCGCTCGCGGGTGCTGCACGATCGAGGACGCCCGCGACGCCCGGCGCGCCGCCGACGTGCTGGGCATTCCCTTCTACGTCTGGGATCTGGCTGAGCAGTTCCGCGAGGACGTCATCGACGACTTCGTCGCCGAGTACGCCGCCGGGCGCACTCCCAACCCGTGCCTGCGCTGCAACGAGAAGATCAAGTTCGCCGCGGTGCTCGACCGCGCCCGGGCGCTCGGCTTCGACGCCGTCGTGACCGGGCACCACGCCCGGCTCGACGTCGATGCGGACGGCGTTCCCCGGCTCGCGCGCAGCGTCGACGAGGCGAAGGACCAGTCGTACGTGCTCGCCGTGCTCACCCGCGAGCAGCTGCGCTACGCGATGTTCCCGCTCGGCGACACCACCAAGGAGCAGGTGCGCCGGGAGGCGGCGCAGCGGGGGCTCGCGGTCGCCGAGAAGCCCGACTCGCACGACATCTGCTTCATCGCCAACGGCGACACGATGGGCTTCCTGCGCGAGCAGCTCGGCAGCCGTCCGGGGGAGATCGTCGACGGCGACAGCGGCAGCGTCGTCGGCTCGCACGACGGTGCCTACGCCTACACGGTCGGGCAGCGCAAGGGCCTGCGGCTGGCCAACCCGGTGAACGACGGCAAGCCGCGATACGTGCTCAGCATCGAGCCGGTGGCCAACCGGATCACCGTCGGCACCGCCGAGCAGCTCGAGGTGACGACCGTGGTCGCCGAGCGTCCGGTGTGGACCGGCGGCCGCGCGCCGGCGTTCCCGTGGCGGGGCACCGTGCAGATGCGGGCGCACGGCGGCCTCGCCGAGGCGACCGCCGAGGTCGACGCGACCGGGCGCCTGCTGGTCGGCCTGCACACGCCGGCTCGCGGGATCGCCGCGGGCCAGGCGATCGTGCTGTACGACGGTGACGACGTCGTCGGCTCGGCGACCATCGCATCGGCCGCCGCATGAGCGCCGCGGACCGGTGGTGATGCGGATCGGCACGACGGGCGTCGGCTCGCTGCCCGGCGCGGGGGCCGAGGAGGCCATGCGGGTCGCCTTCGGGGAGGGCCTGGACCTGCCGTACCTCGCCGAGACACCCGCGCGGGGCCCCGGAGCCGACCAGATCGGGCGGACCGCGGCGCGGCTCGTCGACGTCCACGTCGAGATCACGCCGTCGGCGTGGCGGGTCACGCGGCGCCCCGGGGTGGACGCGCGGCGAGCCGACGACTTCTGGGCATGGGACCTCGACGCCGTGCAGACCACCGCCGAGGGCTACGCCGGTCCGCTGAAGGTGCAGCTCGCCGGCCCGTGGACGCTGGCGGCGTCGCTCGAGCTGGCCAACGGGCACCGGTTCCTCACCGACGCCGGCGCCGTCCGCGACCTGCAGGAGTCGCTGGCCGAGGGAGCCGTGCAGGTCCTCGACGACCTGCGGCGCCGGGTACCGGGCGCGCAGCCGGTGCTGCAGCTCGACGAGCCGTCGCTGCCCGGCGTGCTCGCCGGGTCGATCCCGACCGCCAGCGGCTTCGGCCGGCTGGAGGCGGTCGGCGCCCACGAGGCGGGCCTGGGCCTGCAGCGGGTGATCGAGGCGGTCGGCGTGCCGGTCCTGGTGCACTCGTGTGCCGCGCGGGTGCCGTTCGGGCTGCTGCGGCAGTCCGGGGCCGAGGCGGTCCTGGTGGACGTCGCCCTTCTGACCGAGGCCGCGTACGACGACCTCGGCGCCGCCGTCGACGAAGGACTCGCTCTGGTCGCGGGGGTGGTGCCCTCCACGCGCGCCGTCCGCCGGGACGACGTCGATCGCGGTGCCGCGCGGGTGCGGGAGATCGCCTCGGCGATCGGCGTCCCGGCGGCGCGGATCGCCGACGAGATCGGCATCACGACCGCCTGCGGGCTCGCGTCCCGCACCGCCGCCGAGGCGCTGGCCGCGACCCGCGCCGTGCGCGCCGTCCACCGCCAGCTGACCGACAACCCGGAGACCGATCATGCGTGAGTCGATCGAGCGGTTCTATGCCGCCGCGGGCGACGCCGACGAGAGCGTCCTCGCCGAGGTGCTGCACCCCGACGTCCGGCACTTCCTGATCGCGCCCGACCCCGGCGACGAGCCCGTCGTCGGGGCGGCGCCGCTCATCGAGTCGATCGCCGGCGCGGCCCGCGCGCTCGGCGCCCGGTGGAGCGTCGATCATCTGCTCGTCGCGGGCGGCACGGCCTGCGTCGAATGGTCGATGACCACCGACGAGGCCGAGCACGGCGCGCAGCGCGGCTGCGAATGGGTCGAGCTGGACGGCGCGCGGATCGACGAGTTCCGCAGCTACGCGCAGACGGGCATCGCCGGCACGGAGCTCGACGGCTATCCGTACGCGCAGGGCATCCCGGACGCCGCAGCCGGCGCCGCGTCGACGCCGCGCGCCGGTGCCGACAGCGAGCGGCTGCCGGGGATCATCGCGTACTACGACGCGTGCACCGCGGCCGACGCCGAGGCGCTCGCGCGGTTCTTCACCGACGACGTCGTGCACTACTTCGTGCGGCCCAACGTCGGCTCGGCGCCGGTGCGCGGTCGCGAGCATCTCGCCCGCTACTGGCGCAAGGTGGCGCGCCTGATCGACGCCCGGTGGGTGGTCGAGTCGATCATCGAGCGCGGTGACGAGGCGGTCATCGAGTGGTCGATGTACTGGGCGCCCGCCGGAGGCGACGAGCGGATCGTCACCCGCGGCACCGAGTGGTACCTCTTCCGCGACGGCCTGATCGCGGAGATCCGCTCGTACCACAGGCAGCTCGAGCGCAGCACCGAGCTGGGCGGCTTCCCGTACGCCGACCGCGGCTACAGCACGCTCGGGCACGAGGCCAGCAACCTGCATCCGGGTGTCGGTGCCGACCGGCAGAATGGCTGACGTGGCGACCCAGACGACGACCGAGGCAGCACCGGATCCCCGCGACGCGGCCGAGCGGCACGCGCAGCTGAGCGCGGAGATCGCCGAGCACCAGCGCCGCTACTACGAGCTCGACGCGCCGACCGTCAGCGACGCGGAGTACGACCGGCTGTTCCGCGAGCTGCAGGACCTCGAGGCGACGTACCCCGACCTGATCACCGACGCCTCGCCCACGCAGCGGGTCGGCGGCTCGGCGACGTCGACGTTCGCCGCCGTCGAGCACCTGCAGCGCATGTACTCCCTCGACAACGCCTTCAGCGAGGGCGAGGTGCAGGCCTGGGCCGCCCGGGTCGAGAAGACCGTCGGCGACGGCGCCCGCTACCTGTGCGAGCTGAAGATCGACGGGCTGGCCATCGACCTGGTCTACGAGAACGGCCGGCTGGTGCGCGGCGCAACCCGCGGCGACGGCCGCGTGGGCGAGGACATCACCAGCAACGCGCGCGCGGTGAAGAACATCCCCGACCGGCTGACCGGTGACGACGTGCCGGAGCTGCTGGAGGTGCGCGGCGAGGTCTACTTTCCGGTCGCCGACTTCACCGCGCTCAACGAGCAGCTCGTAGCGGCCGGCAAGGCGCCGTACGCCAACCCGCGCAACACCGCCGCGGGGTCGCTGCGGCAGAAGGACGCCCGCGAGACCGCGAAGCGCGGGCTGATGCTCATCGTGCACGGCATCGGCGAGGCGCGCGGCGTCACCTGGCGCTCGCAGAGCGAGGCGTACGAGCTGCTCGCGAGCCTCGGGCTGCCGACGTCGCCGCGCTACCGGGTGGTCGACGACCTCGCGGGCGTGCAGGAGTACATCGAGCACTACGGCGAGCACCGGCACGACGTCGAGCACGAGATCGACGGCGTGGTGGTCAAGGTCGACGATCTGGGCATGCAGCGCGAGCTGGGCTCGACCAGCCGGGCGCCGCGCTGGGCGATCGCCTACAAGTACCCGCCCGAGGAGGTCAACACGACGCTCGAGGACATCCGGGTCAACGTCGGACGCACCGGGCGGGTCACGCCGTACGGCGTGATGACGCCGGTGAAGGTCGCCGGCTCGACCGTCGAGATGGCCACCCTGCACAACGCGCACGAGGTCAAGCGCAAGGGCGTGCTGATCGGCGACACCGTGGTCCTGCGCAAGGCCGGCGACGTGATCCCGGAGATCCTCGGCCCGGTGGTCGCGCTGCGCGACGGCACCGAGCGCGAGTTCGTGATGCCGACGCACTGCCCCGAGTGCGGCACGCAGCTGCGCGAGATGCGCGAGGGGGACGCCGACATCCGGTGCCCCAACGCGCGGACCTGTCCCGCGCAGCTGCGCGAGCGGCTGGCCTACCTCGGTTCGCGGGGCGGCCTGGACATCGACGGCCTCGGGTGGAAGGCGGCGGTCGCGCTGGTCGACTCACCGGCGTTCACCGACGAGGGCGACTTCTTCGACCTCGATGCCGAGGCGCTCTCCGGCATCCCGTTCTTCCGCAAGAAGGACGGCACCCCCAACGCGGCCGGAACGATGCTGCTGGCGTCGCTGGACGACGCCAAGCAACGCCCCCTCTGGCGGGTGCTGGTGTCCCTGTCGATCCGGCACGTCGGGCCCACGGCGGCCCAGGCGCTCGCCGGGCACTTCCGCGAGCTGCCGGCGATCTTCGAGGCGCCGGTCGAGCAGCTCGCCGAGGTGGAGGGCGTCGGCGCGATCATCGCCGAGTCCGTCAAGGCCTGGTGGGAGGTCGACTGGCACCGCGCGATCGTGCAGCGCTGGGCGGACGCCGGCGTGCGGATGGCCGACGACGCGTCGGCGCCGCCGGCGCAGGAGCAGACGCTGCGCGACCTGTCGATCGTCGTCACCGGCACCCTGTCGGGCTTCACGCGCGACGAGGCGGCCGAGGCGATCACCAGCCGCGGCGGCAAGTCGGCGAGCTCGGTGAGCAAGAAGACGGCGTACGTCGTCGTCGGCGACTCGCCGGGCAGCAAGGCCAAGAAGGCCGAGGAGCTCGGCGTCCCGATCCTCGACGAGGACGGCTTCCGCCGGCTCCTCGACGACGGGCCGCCGAGCTAACGCTCACTTCTGGTACGGCGCCCGGTACTTCTTCGCCTCCGCCGAGGCCGACTTGTCCTCGATTATCTTCAGGCCGCCCTCGGCGGACTTGTCGACGCCGAGCACGTAGCTCTCGCGGGTCGCCGGCGCACCCGGCACGGAGTAGTCCAGATCGCCGGTGAGGCCCTCGGTCTTCAGGTTGGTCACCTTCGCCTTGGCGTCCAGGATGCCCTGGCGGGTGAGGTCGCCGTCCCCACAGGCCTGCGTCAGGATCGCCTGCCACACGCGGCCGGCGGTGTAGCCGTACGGCACGTACGTCGACGGCTGGTCGGTGAAGCCCTTCTTGGCGTACTCGTCGCGGATCTTCTTGGCCGCCGGGAGATCGGCGCTGTACGGCGCGTTCGAGTTCATCACCGTCGCCCGCTCGGCGAGCGCGCCGGCGGCCGTGTCGTCCGCGAGCATGCTGGGGGCGAACGACCCGGCGCTGGCCAGCAGCGGCACCTGCAGGCCCTGCGTCTTCATCTGGATCGCGGCGGACGCCGCCGCCGCGGGCGCGGTGGTGATCGCGATGGCCGTGACGCCCTCGCTCTTGAGCTTGGTGATCGTCGCCGTGAGGTCGGTGTCGGTGCCCGCGAGCGCCGCCTCGACGACCTTCAGGTTGTGCTCCTTCGCGTAGGCCTTGGTGCCCAGCAGGCCGTTCTGCCCGTACTCCGAGTCGATGTAGATGTGCCCGACCGTGTCGCCGTCCTTGACCTTGCCGGTCTTCGCCAGGTAGCTCCAGCCGTTGATCATCTCCACGTCGTACGTCGTGCCGACCATCAGGATCGAGGGGCTGTCCAGGTTCACCGAGGACGGGCTGCTGGCGGTGGTCAGCACCTTGTCCGTCGTCACCTGCGACTTCAGCGCGGCCATCGCGGGCGCCCCGATCACCTGCAGGAGACCGAGCACCTTGGTCTTCTGCGTCTGGTACGTCGGGACGGCGTTCTCGGCCTTGTAGGCGATGTCGACGGTGTCCAGCTTGATCTTGCGCCCGCAGATGCCGCCCGCGGCGTTGATCTCGTCGGCCCAGATCTCGTCGCCGTGGGTGATCGCCAGGCCCGCGGCCTTGAAGATGCCGGACATGTCGGTCTGCACGCCGAGGGTGATGTCGCTGTCGGTCACGCCGACGTCGGTCTTGACGTCGCCGGAGCTCTGCGCGGCACCACCGGCCGCCTTGCTCGAGCAGGCGGTCAGGGCGAGGCCGGTGAGCACCAGCGCGGCGGTGGCGATGGAGGGTCGACAATTCATGGGGTCTCCTGTGGTGAACGGTGGTGCGGGGGAAGGGGAGTGGTCGGGAGGTACTGCGGGGGCACGCCGTCGCGGGCCCACTCGCGCAGGGTGGCGGCTCGGATCTTGGCTCCGTTGGTGCCCGCCGTCACCGGCATCTCGGTGATGACGTGGATCTGTGCAGGCACCTTGAAGCGGGCGAGGCGCTCGGCGCAGTGCGCGAAGAGGTCGGCGTCGCCGGCGCGGGCGCCGGGCCGGAGGGTCACGAACCCCACGGCCACGGTCTCGTTACCGCGCCGTGCGCCGACGACCTTGGCCACCTGGACGTCGGGGTGCTCGCCGAGCCGGGCCGCGATCTCGTCCGGCTCGACCAGGAACCCCTTGAGCCGCAGCGCATCGGAGGCGCGGCAGACGTACTCGAAGCTGCGCTCGTCGGTGAGCCGTCCGAGGTCGCCGGTGCGGAACCAGCCGTCCGCGGAGACGTTCTGCGCGAGCAGCTCCGGCTGGCCGAGGTAGGCGTCGACGACGTTCGGCCCGCGCAGCTCGATCTCGCCCTGGACGCCGGCCGCGACCGGCTTCCCGTCGTCGGTGACGCGCACCTGCATGCCGGCGTTGACGAGGTGGCCGCCGCCGCTCCACCGCTGCGGCTCGGGGTCGTCGACGGACCAGAAGGTGGTGAGCGCGAACACCTCCGACGAGCCGTAGACGCCGACCGTCTCGGTGCCGAACTCGGCCTTGGCCCACCGGGCCAGCGCGTGCGACTCGCCGTTGAAGTCGGCGATCCCGATCCAGCGCAGGCTGCTCAGGTCGCGATGCCGGGCCTGCCACGCCAGATGGATGCGCCCGAGCATGTCGTCGCCGAAGGCGACGTGCGTGCCGCCGTAGGCGGCGATGTCGTCGAGCAGCGCCTCGGGATCGAACGAGGGGTGCAGCAGCACGGCACCGCCGGCGTGGATCCCCGCCATGATCGCGGAGTAGCCGAAGGTACCGCTGTACGGCAGCGGTGCGACGACGACGTCCGACGGGCGCAGCGCGAGGGCGGCGGCGACCTCTCGGGCGTGCTCGGCCACCGCGGCGTCGCGGTGCGCCGCGAGCTTCGGCAGGCCGGTGGAGCCCGACGTGGTGAACGCGACCGCCAGCTCGTCGGGGTCGCTGCCGTCGGGGAGCGGCAGGTCGGGTCGCGGCGCCGGCGCCGCCAGCGCGCCGGCCCCGGCGTCATACGTCTCGATGCGGTCCGGCAGGGCGGTACCCGGCGGGGCGACCGGCACGACGAGCGGCGCGGTGCTGCCGGGGTGCGTGGTCAGCGCCTCGCGCAGCCGGCCGACGAGGTCGAGCCCGACGAATCCGGCGGCCAGCACCACGACCTTCGGCCTGCCGAGCTCGAGCACGTGCCCCACCTCGGTGACGTTGTACCGGGTGTTGATGCCGACGGCGTGCGCGCCGACCGCCCGCGCGGCGTACTGCCAGGCGATGGCGTCGGCCCAGGTGGGCAGCCAGACCCCCACGCAGTCGCCGGGCCCGACGCCGCAGCCCCGCAGCAGCCCGGCCTGGGCGGCGACCAGCGCGCCGAGCTCGCCGCGGGTCCAGCGGCGGTGCCCGGTCGCGGTCGGCTCGATCAGGGCGACGGCGCCGGCATCGTCCCGGATCAGGAGGGTCAGGTCAGCGAGCATGCTCATCGTCACCACCTCCCAGCCACGGCTCGATCCAGGCGTGCAGCCGGTCGGCGAAGTCCGGCAGCTCCTGCGGCGGGTAGTGCCCGATGCCCTCCAGCACAACCGATCGGCCGTTCGGGATGGCGTCCGCCGAGCGGCGCATCGCCTCCAGGTCCAGCCACAGGTCGTCCGCGCCGCCGACGAGCAGCACCGGGCAGCGGATGTCGGCGAGCCGGCCGGTGAGGTCGTGGCTGGTCCATCCGAGGAGGTCGCTGTTGCTGATCACCGGGTCCTCGCGGCGGTGCATGGTCGCGATCAGCTCCCGCACCTCCGCCGGCACCGCGTCACCGACGACGGCGCGCGTACCCAGGTGCGTCCGGTCGGTCCGGCTCGGCGCCGCGACGTCCTCGAGCTCGCGCAGCAACGCCTTGCGGTTGGCCCGGCCGGCGTCCGCGGATGCCGCCATGGCCACCGCGCCGGCGAGTCGTGATCCGAGGCGGGTGGCCAGATCCAGCGTCAGCTTGCCGCCGATCGAGCATCCCGCGACGACCAGGGGCGCGTCAGCCGGGTCGAGGGCGTCGATCACCTGCACCAGCCACGCCGCGAAGTCGCCGAGGTCGGTGACCGGCCCGGCCGCGGCGGGCTCGCTGCGACCGTGCCCCGGGTAGTCGGGGGTGATGGTGCGGTAGCCGAGCGCGGTCAGCCGGGGGACGACCCGGCGGTACTGCACACCGCTCTGCCCGGCGGTGTGCAGCAGCAGCACCGTGGCGCGGGCCGGTCCGGCCGGCTCACCGATCTCCGCGTAGCCGAGCGATCCGTTCAGGAAGAGGTAGCTGCCCTGCACCGACCACCGCGGTGCCGGCGGCGGCACGGAGGTCGGCGGCGCGTGCGGTGCGGGCTCCGCGACCCCGGCGACCTGCCGGGCCGCGTCGACGAGGTAGGCCAGCGGCTTCGTCATCCGCAGGTACTCGTAGCCCGACCCGACGACCGAGAACGCCCCGCCCATCGCCTCGTGCATGTAGCGGTTCTCGCCGGCCGCGAGCAGGCGTTCCCACACGGCCGGCGGTACGACGAAGGCGAACGTCTCGTCGCCGTCGATCCGGTCGTCGACGGCGCGCACGGATCCCTTGTGGATCTGGAAAGCGACGCCGGGAGCGGTCCGCTCGCCACGCACGGCGAGCACCCCCTCCCAGGTCTGCGTCGCGGCGGCGAACCGCGGGTCGGCGGTGAGCGCGTCGGCGATCTCGCGCGCCCATCGGGACGTGCCGATCGTCGGGGAGTCAGCCATGTGAATGCCGTTCCTCTCGAAATCTGTCGGTTGGCTCGCATCGTGTTGACGCGCCGGAAACCACCCACCTAGCCTCGGCAGGATGACGACGCCTGACACCGCCTCCGGACCCGCTCTCGAGCACGAGGTGCTGGCGCCGTCGGGCCGGGCCGGCGAGTCGGCGATCCTGTCGGCGGCGTTGCAGGTGCTCGGCGCGCGGGGCTACAACGGGATGTCGATGCGGGACGTCGCGACGACCGCCGGCACGAGCCTGTCGAACCTGTACAACTACTTCCCGTCCAAGGTCGACCTCGTGGCGACCCTGCTGACCATCACCAACAACGATCTGCTGGCGCGCCTGGAAGCCGCGGTCGCGGGCGCGTCGCCGGACGCGACCGGGCGGTTGCGGGCCGCCATCGGCGCCTACGTCGCCTTCAACGTCGAGAAGACCACCGCGAGCCTCGTCGGCATCAGCGAGATCCGTTACATCGCCGGGAACCAGCGCGCGACGGTGGTCGCGGCGCGCGACCGCACCGAGCAGATCTTCAAGGAGATCATCCGTGACGGGGCGCGGGCCGGCGAGTTCGGCACCGCGCGCGCCGACGCCGCCGCCCGGGCGCTGGTGACCATGCTGTCGGCGATGTCGCTGTGGTACCGCCCGGAGGGACCGCTCGGGGCCGACGAGCTCGCGGCCCAGCAGATCGACCTCGGCATGGCGCTGGTCGAGGCGCGCTAGCCGCTCAGCCCGCATAGCCGGTGTCCGCGGCGGCCCGGGCGGCGCCGTAGCCGAACGTCCCGCGGTCCCAGGCCTGGTCGGCGGGCACCCACCAGAAGAACGACACCTTGCGCTCGGTGAAGCGCCACCGCCCGTCCGCGCATCGCACCATGCGGTCGGTGTACCGGCCGGCGGCGACGTGCGCCTCGCCGTCCACGACGCACGGCTGGTAGAGCCAGGTGGCGCCGGTGGCCGCGTCGCCGTCGAGGTCGATCGTCTCGTTGGCCGAGAAGTGCCACCACGCGGTCAGCCCGCCGGCGGCCAGACCCGAGAAGAACTCGACCAGATCGGCACGGCCGCGGGCCGTCGACAGGCCCACGAACGCGCCGTCCTCGGTGAACAGCTCGGCGAGCTCCGCCCACCGGCCGTCGTCGAGCAGCTGGCAGTACCGCGCCCGCAGCTGCTGCAGGTCGTGCAGGTCCTCCAGGCGCCGAACCCGGGACTCGAGGGTGTCGTCCATCGCGCTGCCTCCAAGAACGAACGATCGTTCATGTGAGTGAAACAGCCGGTGGCCCATCCGTCAATACGTCTGCGGGGATCCGGCCGGGCCGGCTCAGTCGTCGTAGTCCTTGCCCTTGGCGTACCGCAGCCAGATCGACCGGCTGATCCCGACGAGGTGCGCCAGCCGCGACAGCTCGCTCGGCCGGAAGTCCGGCCCGCCGGGGCGTCCGGCGACGAACGCGTACTCCTCGCCGGCCGGCGCGGCCATCAGCGACGTGTCGAGCGTCGTCCAGTCCACGGGCACCAGATCGGTGACCGGGTTGAGGATCTTCGCCAGCATCGGCTGGTACCACGGCTCCACCCGGTCGATCTCGGGCGCGCTCGCGCTGCGGCTGATGACCTGACCGTCGTTGCGGACCAGCGCCGCCCAGCCGGAGCGGAAGATCCGCGGGAGCTCGTCGACCATCAGCTGGCCGGCGCCGGCCGGGTCCACCGACATGGCCTCGAGCAGCTGCAGCTCCCGGTGCGTCGCGAGGGCGCCGTCGAACGGCCGGATGGACTCGACGCTGACCCCGTCGAGCCGGTGCGCCGCGCTGAGCACCTCGTCGGGCATCTGCCCGGGCCCGATGTCGACCACGATGTCGTCGACCACCAGGTTGTCGTACTTGTCGACGATGTCCACGCTGACGATGTCGGCGCCCGTGGTGCCGATCGCGGTCGCCACGAGACCGAGCGACCCCGGCCTGTTCGGCAGGATCACCCGTAGCAGGTAGGACATCTACAGCACCTCCGCAGCGAGCAGACCGATGACGATGACCATTCCACACACCACCTGCAGCCTGCCGGTACGCGCCAGAACCGGTATCAGATCGCGACCGGCCGCGCCGCGCAGCACCGCGCGCACCGGTGGCACCGCGAACGCGGTCGCCGCGAGCGCCAGCAGCAGCCACGGCCAGCCGACCACCGGCATCGCCAGCAGGAACGCGCCGATCACGATGACCGCGTAGCCGACGCGGGTCGCCCGGTCGCCCATCCGCACCGCCGACGTGCGCTTGCCGACGGCGGCGTCCTTGGGCAGGTCGCGCAGGTTGTTCGCGACGAGCACCGCGACCGCCAGCAGCCCGATGGGGACCGACGCCAGCGCGGACTGCCAGGTCACCTGCGGCGGGCGGCCCGCGACGTACGCCGAGCCGATCACCGCGACGGGCCCGAAGAACACGAACACCGCGACGTCGCCCAGCCCGAGATAGCCGTAGGGCGTGGCGCCACCGGTGTAGAACCAGGCCGCGAGGATCGCGGCCGCCCCGACCGCGACCAGCCACCACGAGGTGGTGGCGGCGAGCGCGAGGCCGGCGAGCGCCGCGACGCCGAAGCAACCGAACGCCGCGGCCTTGACCTGGGCGGGAGCCACCAGGCCCGAGCCGGTGAGCCGCAGCGGCCCGACCCGGTCGGCGTCCGTGCCGCGCACCCCGTCGGAGTAGTCGTTGGCGTAGTTCACGCCGACCTGCAGCATCAGCGAGACCACCAGCGCCAGCGCGATCCGCCACCACGACAGGTGGCCGTACCACGGCGCGGCGACGTACCGCGCCGCCAGCGCGGCCCCCACCGCGACGGGCACGACCGACACCGGAAGGGTGCGCGGCCGGGCGCCGGCCCACCACAGCCTCGGGCCGCTCGGCGGGACGGTGGCGGGGGCGGGGGATGTCGTGGGCACGACCTCTATCTTGGCCGACCCGTAGAATTATGCGGTCGCCGACCCGGCGACCTCCGTACCCGACCGGAAGGCAGGCATGGCCGACCAGAAGATCTCGCGTGCCGACGTCGCGCACCTCGCCCGGCTGGCGCGCCTGGAGGTGACGTCCGAGGAGATCGACATCTTCGCAGCGCAGCTCGAGAGCATCCTCGAGCACGTCGCGGCGATCGGCGAGGTCGCCACCGGCGACATCCCCCCGATGTCCCACAACGTGCCGATGACCAACGTGATGCGCCCGGACGCGGTCGGGGCGTCGCTCGCCCGCGACGAGGTCCTCGCCCAGGCGCCCGCGGTCGAGCAGGACCGGTTCCGGGTGCCGCGCATCCTGGACGAGGAGTGAGCGGCGTGAACGAGATCACCAGGATGAGCGCGGCCGAGCTGGCGGCCGCCATCCGCACCGGTCAGACGACGTCGGTCGAGGCCACCACGGCCTACCTCGAGCGCATCGCCGCGGTGGACGAGCGCACCGGTGCGTTCCTGCACGTCAGCGCCGACCTGGCGCTGGCGCGGGCGAAGGACGCCGACGAGCGCGTGCGCTCCGGCACCGCGGGCCCGCTGACCGGCGTCCCGGTCGCGGTGAAGGACGCCTTCGTGACCCGCGGCGTCCCGACCACCGCCGGCTCGCGCTTCCTCGAGGGCTGGCTGCCGCCGTACGAGTCCACGGTGACCGCGCGGCTGGCCGACGCCGGCCTGGTGATGCTCGGCAAGACCAACATGGACGAGTTCGCGATGGGCTCGACGAACGAGAACTCGGCGTACCGTCCGGCCGCGAACCCGTGGAACCTGCAGCGCACCCCCGGGGGGTCCTCCGGCGGGTCGGCCGCCGCCGTGGGCGCCTACGAGGCGCCGCTCGCGCTGGGCACCGACACGGGCGGGTCGATCCGCCAGCCCGCGGCGCTCAGCGGCATCGTCGGCATGAAGCCGACGTACGGCACCAGCTCGCGGTACGGCGTGATCGCGTTCTCCTCCAGCCTGGACACCCCCGGGCCGTTCGGGCGCACCGTGCTCGACACGGCGCTGCTGCACGAGGCGATGAGCGGGCACGACCCGCGCGATGCCACCTCCATCGACGCGCCGGTGTCGCCGGTGGTGCAGGCCGCCCGCCGTGGCGCCGCCGACGGGCTCGCCGGGCTGACGGTCGGGGTCGTCTCCGAGCTGCTCGCGGAGGGGCTCGAGGACGGGGTGCGCGCAGAGTTCGACGCGGCCCTCGACGTGCTGCGCAGCCTCGGCGCGGACGTCCGCGAGGTCTCGTGCCCGCACTTCCGGCACGGGGTGTCGGCGTACTACCTGATCGCGCCCTCCGAGGCGTCGTCCAACCTGGCGCGCTTCGACTCGGTCCGCTATGGGCTGCGGGTCGGCGACGACGGCGAGCACAGCCTCGAGGAGGTCATGTCGCTGACGCGCGAGGCCGGGTTCGGGCCGGAGGTCAAGCGGCGCATCATCCTCGGCACGTACGCGCTGTCGGCCGGCTACCACGACGAGTTCTACGCGCAGGCGCTGCGCATCCGCACGCTCATCGCCCGCGACTTCGCGGCCGCGTTCGAGCAGGTGGACGTGCTGGTGTCGCCGACCGCGCCGACGGTGGCCTACCCGCTGGGCAAGGCCAACACCGACCCGCTGGCGATCTACCTGCTGGACCTGACGACGCTGCCGGCCTCCCTCGCCGGCACGCCCGCCATGTCGGTCCCGGTGGGGCTGGCCGACGACCCCCTCGAGGACGGCGAGCAGCGCCTCCCGGTGGGGTTGCAGATCATGGCTCCCGAGCTGCGCGACGACCGGTGCTACCTGGTCGCCGCGGCGCTCGAGGCCGCCCAGGACGCCGCCCGCGGCGGCGTCTTCCTCGAAGGAGCGCCCGCGCTGTGAGTGACCGACGACAACCAGTCGACATCGCCGAGACCGACCAGATCGGGCTCAGCGGCTCCGGACGCGCGGTCAGCATCGCGGCGTGGGCGCTGTCCGCGTTCGTGATCGCCGCCGGGATCGTGGCGCTGGTGCTGACCGGCAAGAAGGTGTTCATCGTCTTCATCGTGCTGGGCATCCTCACGCCGCTGAACGTGCTGATGTACGACACGTTCGTGCTCAAGCCGAAGATCGCCAAGCTGAAACGAGAGCGCGCCGAGCAGCGAGCGGCCGACGACGCGGCGAAGGAGACCGACCAGTGACCATGTCGACGGCAGCGGACGCCGAGGTGACGGCCGTGCTGGAGCGCTACGAACCGGTCGTCGGGCTGGAGACCCACGTCGAGCTCGGCACCGAGTCGAAGATGTTCTGCGGGTGCGCGACCGACTTCGGGGCGGACCCGAACACCCAGATCTGCCCGGTCTGCCTCGGGCTGCCCGGCGCGCTGCCGGTGCCCAACGAGAAGGCGATCGAGTCCACCATCCGGATCGGGCTGATGCTGCACTGCAGCATCGCCGAGGTGTCGCGGTTCAGCCGCAAGAACTACTTCTACCCGGACATGCCCAAGAACTTCCAGACCTCGCAGTACGACGACCCGCTGTGCGCGGATGGCTACCTCGACGTCGTCGTCGACGGTGAGTCGTTCCGCGTCGACATCGAACGCGTGCATCTCGAGGAGGACACCGGGAAGACGCTGCACGTCGGGGGATCGACCGGCCGCATCCAGGGAGCGACGTACTCCCTGGTCGACTTCAACAGGGCCGGGATCCCGCTGGTGGAGATCGTGACCCGGCCGATCGTCGGGGCGGGGGACAAGGCTCCCGCGGTGGCCCGCGCCTACGCCACCGAGCTGCGCGAGATCTGCCGTGCGCTCGGCGTGTCCGACGTCCGCATGGAGCAGGGCTCGATGCGCTGCGACGTCAACGTCTCGCTGAACCGGCCGGGCGAGCCGTGGGGCACCCGGACCGAGACGAAGAACGTGAACTCGCTGCGCTCGATCGAGCAGGCGGTACGCGGCGAGATCGTCCGGCAGGCGCCGCTGCTGGACGCCGGGTCGCGGATCCATCAGGAGACCCGGCACTTCCACGAGGACACCGGGGAGACGACCCCGGGCCGCAGCAAGGAGGAGGCCACCGACTACCGGTACTTCCCCGAGCCCGATCTGGTGCCGATGGCGCCCGACCGCGAGTGGGTGGCGCGGCTGCGCGCCGAGCTGCCCGAGCCGCCGAGCGCCCGCTTGGCCCGCCTGCAGGACGAGTGGGGACTCACCGACAAGGAGCTCGCGTCGCTGGTCGGCGCCGGGGCGCTCGAACCGGTGCTGGCCACCATCGACGCCGGCGCGCCGCACGCGGCCGCCCGCAAGTGGTGGACCGGGGAGCTGGCCCGTCGCGCCAACGCGGCCGGGGTGGAGCTCGAGCGGCTGGCGATCAGCCCCGCGCAGGTCGCCGAGGTGATCGGCCTGGTCGACTCCGGCAGGATCAACGACAAGCTCGCCCGCCAGGTCGTCGACGGGGTGCTCGCCGGCGAGGGCGAGCCCGAGCAGGTGATGCAGGCCCGAGGCCTCGCCGTCGTCTCGGACGCCGGCGCGGTCGGCGCGGCCGTGGACGCCGCGATCGCCGAGCACCCGGACGTGGCCGAGAAGATCCGCGGCGGCAAGCTGCAGGCCGTCGGCGCGCTCGTCGGCGCGGTCATGAAGGCGACTCGCGGGCAGGCGGACGCCGGGACCGCGCGCAGCCTGATCCTCGAGCGCCTCGGCGTCGGCTGAGCGTCGGCGTACCGGAGGAGTGAGTATTTCGTGCTGGTTCTGACCCATGGATCGCCCGCGAACGACGCGCAGCGCGGCGTCTTCGCCGTTCTGCACAACCTCGGTCTCGGCGCGGAGGGGCGCCGCGGCGTGGTCGTGCTCGGTGACGGCTTCGAGCGCTTCGGGCCCATCGCCGGCGTGATCTGCACCCCCGAGGGGATGGCGGTGCTCTCGGTGCACGAGGTATCCGGCGCCGACGGGTACCTGTTCGCGCCGCTGCGCGGCACCTGGACCATCGGCGGCCGCCCCGCGAGCGTGGACGGCATCCAGGCCAACCCCGTGCAGGCGGTGGACGCCGCGCTGAAGAAGGTGGTCGCCGCGGTGCGCCGCGGCGGGCTCGACCCGGGGTACGTCCAGTCGATCCTGCTGGTCGCCGGGCCGGTCACCGGCGTGGCGCAGCCCGAGACGGAGCGCGGCACGGGCGCCGTCGTCGCCGCCGCGCAGCGCGAGGCGATCGTCGAGGCGATCGACATCGCCACCACCAACCGGCAGCCGGGTCTGCCGAGCACCTGGACCACCGCCGACCTCACCGGCATGCTCGAGGTGCTGGGCTTCGACTGCTCCGACCTCGACTCGCAGCTGCTGACCGGCGAGGGCTTCCCGTACTCGCCGTACGTGCTGCGGCCGACGTCCGCCGACGACATCCCGTTCTCGCGCCCGGAGACCACCGCCGGCGCCACCCGCGCGCTGCGCTCGCACTCGCCGGTCTCCGGCGTGGTGCCGGTCGCCGGCGCGACCTCGTGCCCAAGGACACCAATCTGCTCGAGCAGTACGCCAGCTTCGGCGAGCTCGAGGCGGCGTGTGAG
>NZ_WBKP01000026.1 GCF_009602465.1 Cumulibacter manganitolerans
GACGCCCTCACCCTCCTGCGGGACGCCGACGCCGGGCAGGCCGGCATGCTCATCACCGGCGCCGCCCGCCCCGCCCGCGACGGCTGGCCCGCCCTGCCGGCGGGCGCCCGCTGGGCGCTCGACGACGTCGACGTGCCGGACGAGCTGCTGGCACCGCTGACCGAGCTGCTGCACAAGGTCGCGATCGTGCCGTCGCTGGACGTCGCCGTCCGGCTGGCCGATGAGCACCCCGACGTCCGCGCGGTCACCGTCGACGGCGACGTCGTCGGTCGCGGGCTCGCCCGCGGCGGCTCGGCATCGGCGCCCTCGACGATCGAGGTCAAGGCGGCGGTCGACGAGGCGGAGGGCAAGCGGGCCGAGGCCGCGAGCCTGGCCGACGACCTCGCCGCCCGGCTCGAGGAGGCCGAGGGTCGCGAGCAGGCGCTCGCCGCGGAGGTCGCCGAGGCGCTGTCCGCGCTGCACGAGTCCGACGCCAAGATGAACGCCGTCGCCGAGGAGCTCGCGCACCTCGGGTCCGCCGCGCGCAGCGCCGTCGCCGAGGCCGACCGCCTCGTCCGCCAGCAGCAGCAGGCGGAGGAGAAGGCCACCCAGGCCCGAGCGGGTCTCGCCGAGATGGAGGAGCGGCTGCGGCTCGCCGAGCAGGCGCCCGCGGAGGAGGAGCCGTCCACCGAGGAACGCGACCGGCTGATCGTCGTCGTCGGCAACCTGCGCCAGCAGGAGGTCGACGTCCGGCTCGGCGTCCGCACCGCCGAGGAACGCGTCCAGGCGCTGGCCGGTCGCGTCGCCTCGCTGCGGCGCAACGCCGAGAACGAGCGCGCGGCCCGCGCCCGGCTGGCCAAGCAGCGCGAGCAGCGGGCGCGGGGCGCCGCGGTCGCCAAGGACGTCGCCGCTGCCGCGGAGCAGGTCCTAGCCCATCTCGGCGTCTCGATCTTGCGGGCCGAGAGCGAGCGGGACGCGATCGCCGCCGGACGCGTCGAGCGGGAGGCGGAGCTGCGGATGGTGCGCGCGCGGCTGCGAGAGCTCGGGGCCGATCTCGAGCGGCTCACCGACAAGGTGCACCGCGACGAGGTCGCGCGGGCCGAGCAGCGGCTGCGCATCGACCAGCTCGGCGAGAAGGCGTCCGAGGAGTTCGGCGTGACCGTGGAGGCGCTGCTGGCCGAGTACGGGCCCGACCAGCCGGTGCCGCCGACGGCCGCGATGGTCGCCGAGGCGGAGCAGAAGGGCGAGCCTGCGCCCGAGCCGACGCCGTACGACCGCGAGCTCCAGCAGAAGCGGGCCCGCAAGGCCGAGAAGGACCTCGCGCTGCTCGGCAAGGTCAACCCGCTGGCGCTCGAGGAGTTCGCGGCGCTCGAGGAACGGCATCAGTTCCTGTCCGACCAGCTCGAGGACCTCAAGGCGACCCGCCGCGACCTGCTGACGGTCGTGGCGGACGTCGACGCCCGCATCCTCGAGGTGTTCAGCTCGGCGTACGAGGACGTCGCGCGCGAGTTCGAGGTGGTCTTCAAGACGCTGTTCCCGGGCGGCGAGGGGCGCCTGGTGCTCACCGACCCGGACAACATGCTGACCACCGGCATCGAGGTCGAGGCGCGGCCGCCGGGCAAGAAGATCAAGCGGCTCTCGCTGCTGTCCGGTGGCGAGCGCTCGCTCACCGCGGTCGCGCTGCTGGTGTCGATCTTCCGCGCCCGCCCCAGCCCGTTCTACGTCATGGACGAGGTGGAGGCGGCCCTCGACGACGTCAACCTCGGGCGCCTGATCACGCTGTTCGAGCAGCTGCGCGACACCAGCCAGCTGATCATCATCACCCACCAGAAGCGCACGATGGAGATCGCGGACGCGCTGTACGGCGTGACGATGCGCGGCGACGGGATCACCCAGGTGATCAGCCAGCGGATCCGCGAGCGGGTCTCCTAGACCGCTGCCCGCACCGAAACCCGACCCCGCTCGGCCTCGGCCGGCTACGACATCTCTGGGATGATGCACCTCATGGAATGGCTCTACATATCGCTGGCCCTGCTCGTCGTCATCATCGGCGGCGGCTACGCCTACATCGTCAGCAAGGGCCGCAAGGTCATGCGGCTGGAGGACCGCCCCGCGCGTGGCGCGCGCGCGGAGGGCTCGACTGCCGGTGGGGCGGAGCGCCCCGGCGCCGGCACGGCGACGCTCGACCGCCCGGGGCCGGCCCCCGCGGGGCCCACCGCGACCCGTCCGGCGCCGTCGGAGCGGACCCCGCTCGAGACGCCGCGCACCACGGGCCCGGCCCGCTCGGACGCCGACCTCGAGCCGACCGACTCCGACATCGAGGCCGAGCTCGAGTCGATCATCATCCCGAACGACGCGGCGGCCCTCGCGCCACCGGCCGACACCGCTCCCGCCGAGGTCATCTCTGAACCTCAGGTCGAGGTTGAGCCTCAACCAGAGGTCGAGCCCGCACCGGCGGCGGTCCCCCTCGACACCCCGCCGTCGACCAAGGGGCGGATGGGCCGGCTGCGCGAACGGCTGGCGCGCTCCAACAGCGCGTTCGGCCGCGGGCTGCTCGCCGTCCTCGCCAAGGACGAGATGGAGGAGGAGGACTGGGAGGACCTCGAGGACTCCCTCCTGCGCGCCGACGTCGGCGTCGCTGCCTCCACCCACATCGTCGAGCAGCTGCGCACCAAGTCGATGGCCGTCGGTGCCGCCAGCTCCGAGAAGGTCAAGGCGCTGCTCGCCGATGAGATGGTCGACGCCCTCGACGAGGGCATGGACCGCTCGCTGGCGGCCACCCGCGCCGACGGGACGCCGGCCGTCGTGATGGTCGTCGGCGTCAACGGGACCGGCAAGACGACCACGTGCGGCAAGCTGGCCCGCGTGCTGGTCGGGGACGGGCACACCGTGCTGATGGGCGCCGCCGACACGTTCCGCGCGGCCGCCGCCGACCAGCTGAGCACCTGGGGAGAGCGGGTGGGCGTCGACGTCGTGCGCGGACCCGAGAAGGCGGACCCGGCCTCGGTCGCGTTCGACGCGGTCAAGGAGGGCAAGGCGCGCGGCGTCGACACCGTGCTGATCGACACGGCCGGCCGGCTGCACACCAAGCAGGGCCTGATGGACGAGCTCGGCAAGGTCAAGCGGGTCGTCGAGAAGCACGGCCCGGTCGACGAGACGCTGCTCGTGCTCGACGCGACCACGGGGCAGAACGGCCTGGTGCAGGCCCGGGTGTTCACCGACGTCGTCAACGTGACCGGCGTCGTGCTCACCAAGCTCGACGGCTCCGCCAAGGGCGGCATCGTGATCGCCGTGCAGAAGGAGCTCGGCGTCCCCGTGAAGTTCGTCGGCATGGGCGAGGGCAAGGACGACCTCATCCCGTTCGTGCCGCGAGAGTTCGTCGACGGCCTGCTGCAGACCACCTAGCTGGAGGGGGCGCGGGCTACGGGACGGCGAAGCCGAACGGCAGCTCGAGACGATGACGGGCGAGCAGCTCGGCGTCGCGCAGCAGGTCCGCGGTGCTGCCGTCGGCGACGATGACGCCGGCGTCGAGGACGACCGACCGCTCGCACAGCTGCAGCGCATAGGGCAGGTCGTGGGTGACCATGAGGACGGTCACGTCGAGCGCCTGCAGGATCTCGGCGAGCTCCCGGCGTCCCGCCGGATCCAGGTTGCTCGACGGCTCGTCGAGCACCAGGATCTCCGGGTCCATCGCCAGCACCGTCGCCACGGCGACCCGCCGGCGCTGGCCGAACGACAGGTGGTGCGGCGGGCGGTCGGCGTACGCGGCCATCCCGACCTGCTCCAGCGCCCGCGCCACCGCTGCCTCGAGCGGCGCGCCACGCAGCCCCAGGTTCGCCGGCCCGAACGCGACGTCCTGGCGCACCGTCGGCATGAACAGCTGGTCGTCGGGGTCCTGGAACACGATCCCGACGCGGCGGCGGACCTCGGCCAGATGCGGGCGGGTGACCGGCGTCCCGGCGACCTCGATGCGCCCCTCGCCGCCGCCGAGGATGCCGTTCAGGTGCAGCACCAGCGTCGTCTTGCCGGCCCCGTTCGGGCCGAGCAGCGCCACCCGCTCGCCGCGGTCGATGCGCAGGTCGACGCCGTACAGCGCCTGGTGGCCGTCCGGGTAGGCGAACGCGAGCCGTTCGACCCGCAGCGACGGCGCGTTCATCGCAGCCACCAGGCCGTGGCGGCGGCCGCGACGACGATCAGCACGCCGGCCGTCAGCGCGAGCGGCGCGCGCGCCGTGTCGCGCGTCTCGGTGACCGGCATGGTGCCGGCGTAGCCTCTGGCCAGCATCGCCAGATGCACCCTCTCGCCCCGTTCGTAGGACCGCACGAACAGCGTTCCGGCCGACGCCGCCACCGCCCGCGCCTGACGCGGCCCGGAACCGGCGAAGCACCGCGACTCGCGGGCGATCCGCATCCGGCGCAGGTCGTCGGAGACGACCGAGACGTAGCGCAGCATGAACGAGGCGATCTCCACCAGCGGTCCCGGCATCCGAAGGCGGTGCAGACCACGGACCAGCTCCGCCGGTCGGGTCGTCGAGGCCAGCACGACGCCGGCGAGCACACCGACGGTCGCCTTCGCCAGCATCGCCCCCGCCGCGAGCAGCCCGGGCTCGCTCACCGGCACGCCGAAGACGGCGACGCGGGGCCCGTCGGCGATGATCGGCAGCGCGAGGGCGAACACCACGAACGGCGTCTCGACGAGCATCCGGCGCAGCACGCGTCGCGCCGGCAGTCGGGCGGCTGCGGCGGCCGCCACCAGCACACCGACCGCGACCGCGAACGGCCACCACGTACCGCGCGGTACCGCCACGACCGCGAGGACGAGGACGAAGGCAGCGACGATCTTGTGGTGGCCCGAGGTGCCGTGCAGCCAGGAGCGACCGTCGACGTAGCCGAGGTCGCCGTGTCCCGCACCCACGTCAGCGACCGTCCGCATGCCGGCCGGCGGCGGCGTCGGCGGCCGCCTCGACGGGACGGCGCGGGCGCAGCAGCAGGAACAGCCCGGTGCCGGCCGCCCCGACCGCCACGACCCCGAGCACGCCGGCCACGCCGCCGGACAGCCCCCTGTCGTCCACGCCCTTGGTGCGGTAGTGCGCGAGCGGCCCGTCCTCGGACGCATGCGGACGCGCGGCATCGCTGATCCCCTTGTCGCCGGCCACCTTCTCCAGCCCGTCGGGCGCGGACGAGGCGAAGTAGCTCAGCAGACCGGCCATGAGGACGGCGGCGACGAGCAGGCCGATCGCGACCGCCCGGGCGGTGCGCGGGCGCGCCGTCACGCGGACACCTCGTCGGCCGGTGCGCCGGCACGCCGCCGCTCGAGCGGCGTGCGCAGGCTCCGGGCGATGAAGACGAGATCGGGCCGGGTGGCCAAGACCGTCCCGACGACGAGCGAGGTGATCAGTGCCTCGCCGAGGCCGATGAGGACGTGCACGGTCAACATCGCGCCGGCCAGGCTCGGCAGCGGCACGGCCACCGCGCCACCGACCGCGTACAGCCCGACGAACAGGGCGGCCGCGGATGGGACCGACAGCAGTGCGCCGCCGCAGACGGCCACCAGGATGCTGCCGCGCCGCCGGGGGAGCGCCGCCACCAGCAGGCGCATGACGCCGTACGAGACGATGACCGTGCAGATCGCCATCAGCAGCACGTTGGTGCCGAGCGCGGTCAGGCCGCCGTCCGCGAAGACCAGGGCCTGCACGACGAGGACGACCGCGACGCACAGGGCTCCGGTCCACGGCCCGACCAGGGCGGCGGCGAGGGCGCCGCCCAGCAGGTGTCCGCTGGTCCCGGCGCCCACCGGGAAGTTGAGCATCTGCGCCGCGAACACGAAGGCCGCGACGATGCCGGCCAGGGGAGCGGTCCGGTCGTCGAGCTCCCGGCGGGCGCCCCGCAGGCAGAGCGCGACGGCGCCGGCCGCCGCCACTCCGGTGGCGATCGACGTCGGCGCGTCGAGGAATCCGTCGGGTACGTGCACGGTGGCGGCCTCCTAACAGCTGCGCACCCGACCTTATTGCACATCGTTTGCAATAAGAAGCGGCGCCGGTGACGCGCCCGCCGATTCCGGTCACAGCGGCGGGCCGCCGCGCGCAGTCCGTGGAACAATGGCGGGCGTGATGCACCCGGAGCCCGCCGACGACAGCGGCTCGTGGGCTCGGCTGCGCCCCGCCGTCGGCACCGCGATCCGCCTGGTCATGGGCGTCGTCTTCGGGTACGCCGGCATCTCGAAGATTCTCGATATCCCGGTGGCGAAGGTGTCGGTCGAGTCCTACCGGATCTTCCCCCGCGAGATCGCCGACACGATCGGCGTCGTGCTCCCGGTCGTGGAGATCGCCCTCGGGCTGCTGCTGCTGCTCGGCGTCGGCACGCGCATCGTGTCGATCATGCTCTCGCTGCTGCTGATCGCCTTCATCGCCGGCATCGCCTCGCTGTGGGTCCGGGGCATCAGCACCCAGTGCGGCTGCTTCGGCGGATCGTTGATCCCGACCGGGCGGCCGGACTACCCGCTCGAGATCGCCCGCGACTCCGGGATGCTCCTCGCCACGGCATGGCTGGTGCTGTGGCCACGCACCCGCTTCGCGGTCGAGGACCTGCTGGGCCGCCAGCAGGACCCGGCCGCGGCCCGGGTGGACGACCTCGGCGCCCCGGCCGGCGACGCGCTCGCCGCCCGATGACCAGCCACGCCATCCCGTAGGACGAACGAAAGAGGACCATGTCGAACTCGAAGAAGCGCACCGTCAAGCCCGGCGGCTCGACCGGCGCGCCGGACCGCGCGGGCGCGTCGAAGCCGGCGTCCACCGCCAAGTCGCCCTCCGCGCGGGCCGCCACGGCGCGCTCCAACGCGACCGGGCCGAAGGTCGGCAAGAAGCCCGCGACCCGGTCGCAGCCGAGCAAGGACCGCGCCAAGGCGCTGGCGGACGCCCGCAAGGCGGCGGCCGGACGCGGCGGCAGCCAGACGACGATCTGGATCGTCGCGGCCGTTCTCGTCGCGGCGCTCGTCGTCGCCGGCATCATCGCGGTGAACAGCAGCAACAGCGAGAAGGAAAAGGCCGCCGCCTCGATCGACCTCGGCACCGGAGCGGTCGCGTCCAACGCGATCACCTGGGGCGAGCAGGCGGCGCCCGTCACGATCGACTACTGGGTGGACCTGCTGTGCCCGGCGTGCCGCGCCTACGAGACGCAGGCCGCGCCCACCGTCGAGAAGGCGGTCAAGGACGGCAAGGCCAAGCTCGTCGTGCACCCGGTCGCGATCCTCAACAACAGCTCGTCCCCGGCCGGCTACTCCACCCGCGCCGGAGCGGCCGTGATGTGCGCCGGCGACCAGCCCAAGGGCTACCTGTACATGAAGGAGCTCTACAACGAGCAGCCGGCCGAGGGCGGCCCGGGGCTGTCCGACAAGGAGCTGATCTCGATCGGTGAGAAGGTCGGCCTCGGCGACGCGTGGACGAAGTGCGTCACCGACGGCGCGCAGAAGGACGCGCCCACGGCCAACACCGACGAATTCGACAAGAAGGGCTTCAAGGGCACGCCGACCGTGCTGGTCAACGGGACCCAGATGACGTCCGGCACCGTCGCCGAGCTGAGCAAGGCGATCGACGCCGCCGCAGCGTAGCCGCGCCGAATGCGGGTCGGCCGCGCGGGAGCCTTTCCCGGCGGCCGGCCCGCTCAGCTGCTCGCGCCACCGGCCGCTGATCGGATCCTCCGCCCGCGGACGCCTCTCGGGCAGCGTCGTCCGGCCGCCGCGGTGGACTACTCTAGAGAGTCGGCATGCCGCAGGATCGCCGACGGCGTCCGTCCACCATCACTGGGAGCTTTCGTGTTCGACACCCTTTCCGACCGCCTGGAGAAGGTCTTCACCGGCCTGCGCAGCAAGGGCCGGCTGACCGAGGCCGACATCAACGCGACGGCGCGCGAGATCCGCATCGCGCTGCTGGAGGCGGACGTCGCGCTCCCCGTCGTCAAGGCATTCGTCGCCGCGATCAAGCAACGCGCCCTCGGGGCGGAGGTCTCCAAGGCGCTCAACCCCGCGCAGCAGTTCATCAAGATCGTCAACGACGAGCTGATTGGTGTCCTGGGTGGGGAGACGCGGCGGCTGCAGTTCGCGAAGAACCCGCCGACCGTGATCATGCTCGCCGGCCTGCAGGGTGCCGGCAAGACGACGCTCGCCGGCAAGCTGTCGCAGTGGCTGCGTGGGCAAGGCCACTCGCCCGTGCTGGTGGCGTGCGACCTGCAGCGACCCAACGCGGTCACCCAGCTGCAGGTCGTCGGCAAGCAGGCCGGCGTCGATGTCTACGCCCCGGAGCCGGGCAACGGAGTCGGCGACCCGGTGCAGGTCGCGCGCGACTCGATCGAGCACGCGAAGCGGCAGATGCACGACATCGTCATCGTCGACACCGCCGGCCGCCTCGGCGTGGACACCGAGATGATGCAGCAGGCGATCGACATCCGCGAGGCGGTGCGCCCCGACGAGGTGCTGTTCGTCATCGACGCCATGATCGGCCAGGACGCGATCACGACGGCCGAGGCGTTCCGGGACGGCGTCGGGTTCACCGGCGTCGTCCTGTCGAAGCTCGACGGCGATGCGCGCGGTGGTGCGGCGCTCTCGGTGCGCTACGTGACCGGCCAGCCGATCATGTTCGCCTCCACCGGCGAGAAGCTCGAGGACTTCGACGTCTTCCACCCCGAGCGGATGGCCTCCCGCATCCTCGGCATGGGCGACATGCTCACCCTCATCGAGCAGGCGCAGCAGACGTTCGACGAGGACGAGGCCGAGCGGATGGCGCAGAAGGTCGCCTCCGGCAACAAGTTCACCCTCGAGGACTTCCTGGAGCAGATGCTCGCCATCCGCCGGATGGGTCCCCTGCAGAACCTGCTCGGCATGCTGCCCGGAGCCGGACAGATGAAGGAGCAGCTGAACAACCTCGACGAGAAGGACCTCGACCGGACCGCGGCGATCATCCGCAGCATGACGCCGGCCGAGCGCCGGGACCCGAAGATGATCAACGGATCTCGCAGGCTGCGTATCGCGAACGGCTCCGGCGTCACCGTGTCCGAGGTCAACAACCTCGTCACCCGGTTCTTCGAGGCCCGCAAGATGATGACCCAGATGTCGGGGGCGATGGGCCTCGGCGGCGGCAGCGGCATCAGCCGCAAGTCGCGCAACGCCAAGAACAAGAAGGGCGGCAAGAAGGGCAAGAAGGGGACGTCGCGCCCGAACCGCCCGATGGGCCTGCCGGGTATGGGCGGCATGCCGGGGCTGCCTCCGGGCGGCCTGCCCGACGGCTTCCCGGATCTCGGCCGGGCCGGCGGCAAGCTGCCGAAGATCCCCGGCATGCCCGACCTGTCGAAGCTCGACCTTCCCAAGGAGTAGCCGACAGATGGGTGCGCTGCGATTCACCGGCGTGGTGCTGCCCGGCGACGAGCAGCGCGACCTGTATGTCGTCGACGGGCGCGTCAGCTACCAGCCGGTCGCCTCCGCCGAGACAGTCACGCGGGGCGGCTACATCGTCCCCGGGCTCGTCGACGCGCACTGCCATCTGTGGAACTCGCCCGAGGGCTTCGTGGACGGCGCGGACCACGACCGGCTGAGGGACAACGCGCGGCAGACGCGCGACGGCGGCGCCACGCTGATTCGGGACTGCGGCTGCCCGTACGACACGGCGTGGATGAACGACGAGCCCGACCTGCCGGAGATCATCCGGGCAGGCAAGCACATCGCGCAGGACAAGCGCTACATCACCGGGGTGTACACCCACACCGACGCGGCCCACCTCCCGGCGCAGATGGCGGCCGAGGCGCGTCGGGGCGACGGGTGGGTCAAGCTCGTGGGCGACTGGATCGACCGCGGCGCAGGCGATCTGGCTCCGCTTTGGGGCCTCGACGAGCTGCGCGCCGGGATGACCGCCGCGCACGCCGCGGGCGCCCGCGTCACGGCGCACACCTTCTCCGAGGCCGCCCTTCCCGACCTCGTCGCATCCGGTATCGACTGCATCGAGCACGGCACCGGCATCACCGACGAGGTGATCGCCGCCATGGTCGAGCACGGCACGGCGCTCGTTCCCACGCTCGTCAACATCCGCAACTTTCCGTCGATCGCCGACAGCGCGGGAAAGTACCCGACGTATGCCGAGCACATGCGATCGCTGTACGAGGAGCATCCGAGGCGGCTGCGGGCCGCGTACGAGGCCGGCGTGCCGATCTACGCCGGTACCGACGCCGGCGGCGGGATCGCTCACGGCTCGATCGCCGAGGAGGTGATCGCGCTGACCGGCATCGGGATGAGCGCCGTCGACGCCTTGGGAGCGGCGTCATGGCGGGCCCGCGCCTGGCTGGGCCGCCCCGGCCTCGAGGAGGGTGCGCCAGCCGACTTCGCCTGCTACTCGGCCAATCCGCTCGACGACCTGGCCGTGCTGCGCGAACCGCGGCACGTCGTGCTGCGCGGCGTCGTCCACTGACCGACCGCGCACGCGGATCATCGATACGCCGACGAACGGAGCGTCACATGCCGGGTCCACTCGCACCCGAGCACTGGGTGTGCCTCGCGGGCGGCAACGCCCTCGGAGCGTTCCACGCGGGCGCCCTGGAGGCGCTGCTCGAGGCGGAGCCACCGGTCACCAGGGTCGCGGGCGCGTCGATCGGCGCGGTGAGCGCCGGCCTGCTGGCCGGCGGCCCCCGCGACAGGGCCGCGGAGCGGTTGCGCACGTACTGGGCGCGCGCCGAGGACCGGTCGGCGGCCGGTCTGCTGCCGGCCTCCCGGCAGGCCGCAGCGTCCCGCGCGATGACCGGCGGCCGGCTCGGGCTCTTCCACCCGAGTCTGCCGGGGATCTGGGGTGCCCTCCCGCTGGTGCCCGACGACGACCACCTGCACTCCACCGCGCCGATGCGCCGCACGCTCGAAGAGCTGATCGACTTCGACGTGCTCAACAACGGCGAGATCCGGGTCGTGGTCAACGCGCTGGACCAGCTGACCGGCGAGGACGTCGTGTTCGACAGCGCCCGCACGACGATCACCGTCGATCACCTGCTCGCGAGCTCCGCGCTGCCGCTGCTGTTCCCCCCGGTCGAGATCGACGGCCGGCTGCTGGTCGACCCCGGCCTGTCGGCGAACCTTCCGGTCCGGCCGCTGTTCGCCGATCCGCCGCGCGGGGACGTCGTCTGCTGGGCGATCGACCTCTGGCCTCCCGTCGCCGAGCGCGCGTCCTCGCTGGACGCCGTGGCGCGCCGACAGCAGGATCTCGTGTTCGCTGCGCAGAGCCGCCATGCGCTCGAGCTGCTGGAGGCGACGGTCTCCGCGCCGCTGCGCTCCTCCGGCCGCCGGGCCGTCGTGCACCACCTGGGCTACGACGGCGCGGGATGGGAGATCGCGATGAAGGGCTTCGACTACTCGCCCGCGTCCCTGCAGCGGCGCCTGGTGGCGGGACGCGATGCGATGCAGCAGGCGTTGGGCGGCTCGCTCCAGCCGGTCGACCCGGGCCTGCATGTCGTCCGGCACCCGTTCCGGGGCTAGCGCAACACGGTGCTCGACCTCCTGACCGGCGTACTGACCGGCCTCTCGCTGATCGTTGCCATCGGCGCGCAGAACGCCTACGTGCTGCGGCAGGGGCTCCTGCGCAACCACGTGACGGCGGTCGTCGCGATCTGCATCGTCGCCGACGTCCTGCTGATCGCGGCAGGCGTCGCGGGCCTGGGTGTCGTGGTGCAGCGGGTGCCGCAGCTGTTGACCGTGCTGACCTGGGCGGGCGCGGCGTACCTGGTGTGCCTCGCCGTCGGGGCCTTCCGGCGCGCGCTGACCACCGAGCACCTCGATCCGTCGGCGACGCCGCCGTCCGGGCTCCGCGTCGTGGTCCTGACGACGCTGGCGTTGACCTTCCTCAACCCGCACGTGTACCTCGACACCGTGCTGATGCTCGGCTCGATCGCGAGCACGCACGGCGCCGGCCGATGGCTGTTCGGAAGCGGGGCGATGATCGCCAGCGTGCTCTGGTTCGGCGCTCTCGGACTGGGTGCGCGGGCGCTGTCGCGGCTGGTGCACCGGGCGTCCACGTGGCGGGCGATCGACGTCGCCGTGGGCTGCGTGATGCTCGCCGTCGCTGTACGCCTGGTCACGCTGTAGCCGGCGGCTGTGTCCCCGCAAGGCCGCATCGCCGCCACACACTACGATCATCCGCATGGCAAAAAGCGTTCTCACCCCGCAGTCCGAAGACTTTCCCCGTTGGTATCAGGACGTCGTCGCGAAGGCGGAGATGGCCGACAACGGACCGGTCCGCGGCACGATGGTGATCCGTCCTTACGGGTACGGCATCTGGGAACGCATGCAGGCGGAGATGGACGCCCGGATCAAGGCGTGCGGCGCCAAGAACGCCTATTTTCCGTTGTTCATCCCCGAGTCGTACCTGACCCGCGAAGCCGAGCACGTCGAGGGCTTCAGCCCGGAGCTCGCGGTCGTGACGCACGCCGGCGGGAAGCAGCTCGAGGAGCCGGTGGTGGTGCGCCCGACGTCCGAGACCGTCATCGGCGAGTTCATGGCCAAGTGGATCAACTCGTACCGTGATCTGCCTCTGCTGCTGAACCAATGGGCCAACGTGGTGCGGTGGGAGCTGCGCCCGCGGGTGTTCCTGCGCACCAGCGAGTTCCTCTGGCAGGAGGGCCACACCGCGCACGCCACCGAGGCCGACGCGGCGGCGTACGCCGCTCGCATCCACCGGGAGGCGTACGAGGACTTCATGGTCCAGATCCTCGCCATGCCGGTGATCCGCGGCCGCAAGACCAAGGCCGAGCGGTTCGCCGGTGCGACCAACACGCTCGCCCTCGAGGCGATGATGCGGGACGGGAAGGCCCTGCAGATGGGTACCTCCCACGAGCTCGGGCAGAACTTCGCGAAGGCGTTCAACATCAAGTACCTGTCGTCCGAAGGCAGGCAGGAGACCTGCTGGACGGCGTCCTGGGGCACCTCGACGCGGATGATCGGCGGCCTGATCATGACCCACGGTGACGACAACGGGCTGCGAATCCCGCCGCGCCTGGCCCCGACCCAGGCCCTCGTCATGGTCGTCAAGGACGGCGACGGGGTCAGCGACGCGGCCACCCGCATCACCGCCGAGCTCGCGGCGGCCGGCGTGCGGGCCGAGCTCGACGACCGGACCGACACCGCCTTCGGGCGGCGCGCGGTGGATGCCGAGCTCAAGGGCATCCCGCTGCGGATCGAGGTGGGCCCGCGGGACATCGCCGAGCACAAGGTCACGATCGCCCGGCGGATCGCCGGCGGCAAGGCGCCCGTCGCGCTCGACGAGGTCGTCGCATACGCGGTGCGCGCGCTCGACGAGGACCAGCGCGCCCTGTTCGCCGAGGCGCTCGAGCGCCGGGACCGGCTCACCGCCGAGGTCACCACGGTCGAGGACGCACTCGAGGCCGCGCAGACCGGGTTCGCCCGGATCCCATGGGCGACGCTGGGCGTGGAGGGGGAGCGCACGCTCGCAGCATCGGCGGTGACGGTGCGCTGCCTGGTGCGCCCGGACGGCGAGATCCCGGAATCGGACGACGAAGAGGGCGCGATCGCGATCGTCGCCCGCGCGTACTAGGGCGGCGACGGCATGGCGCACGACCTGGATGCGTACCAGCGGCTCACCATCGAGGCGGGGGAGCAGGTGCTGCGGGTCTGGCTCGACCGGCCGCCCGTGCTGAACGCGCTGGATCCGCAGACCCTCGACGAGCTGACCCGGCTGTACACCGCGGTCCACCAGATGGACGACGTGCGGGTCGTGGTGCTCGGCGGCAGGGGCCGGGCGTTCACCGCCGGCGCCGATCTGACGAACCACCCGTCACGGCCCGCGCCGGACGCGCCCCCGCGCGCGCACCGGCGGATCGCGCAGACCGGCCACCGGACCATCGCCGCGATCCAGGGCTGCCCGGCGATCACCATCGCGCGCACGCACAGCCACGTCATCGGCGGAGGCGTGCTGCTGGCGGCGGCCTGCGACTTCCGCGTCGGGGCCGACGACTCGGTGTTCCGGCTGCCTGAGGTGGAGATCGGCATCCCACTGTCCTGGGGCGGCACGCCGCTGCTGATCCGGGAGATCGGCGCGGCGCGCGCACGCGAGCTCATCGTGACCTGCCGCCCGTGCGACGCCCAGGAGGCCTACCGGCTCGGGCTGCTGCACTCCGTCGTCCCGGCCGAGGAGCTGGACGCCGAGGTGGACCGCTGGCTGGCCCGGCTGCTGGCGCTGCCGCACTACCCGGTCGAGGCGACCAAGCACCAGTTCCAGCGGTACGCGGCGGCCGCCACGCTGGCCGACCTGACCCAGACCGACGCGGACGTCTACCAGGCCGCCGTCGCCCGGACGAGGACGACGTAGCGTCGTCCGCTACGGCAGGCGCTGCGGGCTGCGCAGCGGGATCCCGAGAATCGACTCCAGCTCGGCGATCGCCACCTCCGGGGCGCCGACCTTGATGGTGCGCATCCCCATCGCGCGGGCAGGCTTGAGGTTGATGCCGAGGTCGTCGAGGTAGACGCACGCCTCGGGGTGCACGTCGAGCAGCTCGCACGCGGTCCGGTAGAACTGCGGCTCCGGCTTGCGGTAGCCCACCTTGCTCGACTCGACGACTGCGTCGAAACGCGCCATGATCGGGGCGACGTCCGCGCGCTCGTTCGCCGTCGGGTCGATGCCGTCGCTCTTGGTCACGTTGTTGGTCAGGCAGGCGGTCTTGTAGCCGGCCGCCTTCACCGCGTCGAGGGCCGCGACCATCTCCGGCCGCACCTCGCCGGCCAGCAGCGCCAGGATGTCGGCGCCGCGCACCTCGTGACCGAGGCGTTGCGACTCGAGGGCGAAGGCCTCGTCGAACTCCGCGTGCGTCAGCTCCGAGCGCTCCAGACGTGCCCACGCGTTGGCGTCGGGATCGTGCGTGTTGACGGTGCGCACGAAGTCGGCGGGCAGCCCGCGCTCGGCCTCGAAACGGTTGAACGCCTCGAAGGGGCTGGAGAGGATCACTCCGCCGAAGTCCCAGAGCACTGCCTTGATGTCGTCGCCAGAAGTCATGGCTGACAGACTAGCCGGGCCGCCGGGCGCCGCCGCGGCCTGTTCGCGCGGGCCGGGCCGCCCGCTCCGCTACGGTGGCGAGGTGATGGGAACGGCGCGCAGCGGACGGTCGGTGACCGGGCAGGGGTTGCTCGGGATGGCCGTGGCGATGGGCATCGGACGGTTCGCCTTCACTCCGCTGATGCCGGTGATGATGGCCGGTGGCGTGATCAGCCGTCACGAGGGCGCGTGGATCGCCACCGTCAACTACCTCGGGTATCTGGTGGGCGCCGTCGTGCTGACGCTCTGGCCGCAGATCAACACCCGCTTCAGCTTCCGCGCCTGGACCGTCGTCGTGATCGTCAGCGAGGCGCTGATGGTGCCGATGGACAGCTTGCTCGGCTGGAGCCTCCTGCGCTTCCTGGCCGGCTACGGCAGCGCGGTCCTGTTCGTCGGGATCGCGAGCACCGTCGGGGCCTATCTGACGCGCGGCGCCTCCCCGGGCGTGGCCTTCGGCGGCGTCGGCGTCGGCATCGTGATCATGGGCGCGTTCTCGCTGCTCGCGGCCGGATCGCTCAGCTGGCAGCAGATGTGGCTGGGCACCGCCGGCATCAGCGTCGTCCTGGCGGTCGGCCCGTGGCTGCTGCCGGTCGAGCCGGAGGCGCGCCCGATCCGGCGCACCGACGGCCAGGGGCGGCCGACAGCCGCCGTCCGGCGCATCTGGATGCTGCTGCTGTCGGCCTACTTCCTCGAGGGGCTGGGCTACATCATCATCGGGACGTTCATCGTCGCGGCGGTCGGCACCGGCAGCGGGGTCAGCGCGGTGGTCTGGATCATCGCCGGCCTGGCCGCGGTGCCCGCCACCTTCGTCTACCACCGCGTCGCCCAGCGGGTCCCGATCAGCCGCGTCCTGGTGGTCGCCTACGCGCTGCAGATCGGCGGGTCGGTGCTGCCGGCGGTCACCGATGCCACCTGGGCGGCGACCGTCTGCGCGGCGCTGTACGGCGGCACCTTCCTGGGCATCGCGATGATGACGACGACCCAGGGACGGCGGCTGCCGGTGGCCCGCTCGGCGGCGGCGCTCACGACGGCGTACAGCATCGGGCAGGTGCTCGGCCCGCTCGTCGTGGCGCCGGTGATCGGGCAGTCCTATCGCACCGCGTTCGCGATCGCGGCCGCGGTGATCGCCGTCGGCGGCGTGGCGATGACCTGGTGTGCCCTGCTCATCGCGCGGCACGGCGAGGACGGATAGTGAGTGCGATCTCGCGAGCCGGGGCTGACCGGCGTCCGCATCGTCTGGCAGAATGAACAGGTTGACTTCTGCGGACGCATCGGGCCCTCTACCTGACTTTGCGCCGCGGGCTCACACGGGACCGGCGTACCCGCACCCCCACGCGACGTACGGCGCCCCGACCCCAAGACCAAGATGGAGCACTAGGAAACAGTGGCAACCAAGATCAAGCTCATGCGCCTGGGCAAGATGCGCGCCCCGTACTACCGCATCGTCGTGGCCGACGCGCGCACCAAGCGCGACGGCCGCGCGATCGAGACGATCGGCAAGTACCACCCCAAGGAGAACCCGTCGTTCATCGAGGTCGACTCCGAGCGTGCGCAGTACTGGCTCGGTGTCGGCGCGCAGCCGACCGACGCGGTGGCGGCGATTCTGAAGGTCACCGGTGACTGGCAGAAGTTCAAGGGCGAGGCGGCTCCCGAGCCGATGAAGACCAAGGCGCCCGCCGAGGACAAGAAGGCCCGCTACGAGGCCGCGCTCGCCGGCGCGATGGCCGACGGCGACGCCGCCAAGGGGGCTGCGACCACGCCCAAGAAGAAGGCCGCCCCGAAGGCGGACGACGCCGCCAAGGCCGAGCAGCCGAGCGCCGCCACGGCCAAGGCCGAGGAGGCTCCTCAGGCTGACGCGGCCCCGGCCGAGGACGCCAAGTAGTGCTCGAGGAAGCCGTCTCGCACCTCGTGCGCGGCATCGTCGCCAACCCCGACGACGTGCAGGTCGACATGGTCACGACCCGCCGCGGGCGGGTGCTGGAGATCCGGGTGCACCCCGATGATCTCGGCAAGGTGATCGGCCGCAGCGGCCGCACCGCGAAGGCGTTGCGCCAGGTCGTGTCGGCGGTCGGCGGCAAGGGCATCCGCGTCGACGTCGTGGACGTCGACGACTGAGCACCGCACATCGACAAGCACCGCACTGTGGGCAAGCGCCGAGCGATCGGGGCTTGCCCACAGCGCGTTCTGCGCCCGTCATACTGACCGCACCACGAAGGAGAGCACCGTGCAGCTGGTGATCGGCCGGATCGGCAAGGCCCACGGCATCCGGGGCGAGCTGAACGTCGGCATCCGCACCGACGAGCCGGAGGAACGCTTCGCGGTCGGCGCCGTGCTGCGCACCGACCCCGCCGAGCGCGGCCCGCTCACGGTCCGCTCCCAGCGCTTCGTCAGCGGGCAGAAGCTGGTGCTCGGGTTCGCGGAGATCGCCGACCGCACGGCGGCCGAGACGCTGCAGGGGACGCTGCTGGTCATCGACTCGGACGAGCTGCCGCCGATCGAGGACGACGACGACTTCTACGACCACGAGCTGGTCGGGATGGCCGTCTCGACCGAGGACGGGGTCGACGTCGGTGAGGTCGTCGACGTCGTCCACGGCGCCGGCGGCGACACCCTCGTCGTCCGGGCCCGCGGGGAGCGTCGGGAGATCCTGCTGCCGTTCGTGCGCGACATCGTGCCGGTCGTCGACCGCGCGACGCGGTGCATCACCGTGACGCCGCCCGACGGGCTGCTCGAGCTGTGAGGATCGACGTCCTCACGGTCTTCCCGGGCTACCTGGATCCGCTGCGCGAGTCCCTCGTCGGCAAGTCCATCGCGCGCGGTGATCTCGCCGTCGGCGTGCACGACCTGCGGGCCTGGACCCACGACGTGCATCACAGCGTCGACGACGCGCCGTACGGGGGCGGCCCGGGCATGGTCATGAAGCCCACGGTCTGGGGCGCGGCACTCGACGAGACGCTCCGGCCCGACTCGATCCTCGTCGTGCCGACCCCTGCAGGGCGGCTGTTCACCCAGCGCGACGCCGAACGGCTGGCGGACGCCGAGCACCTGGTGTTCGCCTGCGGACGCTACGAGGGCATCGACCAGCGGGTCGCGGACGACGCGGCGCGCCGCGTTCCCGTCCTCGAGCTGTCGATCGGCGACTACGTGCTGGCCGGGGGAGAGGTCGCCGTCCTGGTGATGGTCGAGGCGATCGCCCGGCTGCTGCCCGGCGTCCTGGGCAACGCCGAGTCGGCCCGCCTGGACTCGCACTCCGACGGGCTGCTGGAGGGGCCGTCGTACACCAGGCCCGAGGTGTGGCGGGACCTCGCCGTCCCCGACGTGCTGCGGTCGGGGAACCACGCCGCGATCGCGCGCTGGCGTCGCGACGAGGCCCTGCGGCGGACCGCGACGCGACGGCCCGACCTGCTCGCGGCGTACGACGAGACCCTGCTGGACGCCCGGGACCGGGAGGTCCTCGCGCAGCTCGACGGCCCCGCGTAGCGAAAGTCACGCGACCGCGCGGGGCCCGGTGTTCCGCAAACCTCGACGATAGGGCACACTAGACAGGTTGCCTTTGGCCAGAAGTGCGCTCGACGCCGCGCCCGGCAGCCACCTGAAGACTTCCGCTCGTGCTCCACCGCGCGGGCCTGACATGTAGGCAAGACGAAGGAAGCGACACGACATGAACGTCCTCGACGAACTCGACCGCGAGCTGCTGCGCGACGACATCCCCGAGTTCCGCCCCGGCGACACCCTGAAGGTGCGGGTCAAGGTCATCGAGGGCACCCGCTCGCGCATCCAGGACTTCCAGGGCGTCGTCATCCGCCGCCACGGCGCCGGTGCCCGCGAGACGTTCACCGTCCGCAAGATCTCCTCGGGCGTCGGCGTCGAGCGCACCTTCCCGGTGCACACGCCGGTCATCGAGGCCATCGAGGTCATGACCCGCGGTGACGTCCGTCGCGCCAAGCTGTACTACCTGCGCAACCTGCGCGGCAAGGCCGCCAAGATCAAGGAGCGTCGCTTCAAGTAGCGCACGCGCCCGAAGGCGCGGTCCGGCAACCCGCCGGACCGCGCCTTTCTCGTTCTCCGGGGGGTCGCCGGGGTGCCTCACCAGCGGTTCGCCCGCGGTCGCCTACGCTTGTCGGAATGAGCACGAATGACCGTCCCGAGCGCGACGACGCGGAGTTCGTGGACCCCCAGCCGCGGATCGAGGACGCCGGAGCGCACCGGACGGCGGAGCCCCCGGAGGCCGAGCGGACCGAGGACGGCGCCGCACCGCAGGGAGACGCCGAGGCGGACGGCGGGCGCCGGGGACGCAGGCGCAAGGCCGCCCGTGGCGGCTTCGGCCAGTGGCTCAAGGAGCTCCCGATCATGCTGGCGATCGCGTTCGTCATCGCGGTGCTGCTGAAGTCCTTCGTCGTCCAGGCGTTCTGGATCCCCTCCGGATCCATGGAGCAGACCCTGCACGGCTGCCCCGGCTGCACCGGGGACCGCATCCTGGTCAACCGGATGAGCTACTGGTTCAGCGACCCCGAGCCCGGTGACATCGTCGTGTTCGAGGCACCGTCCAGCTGGGAGCCGGAGGTGCACGTCACGGAGCCCGACGACGTGCTCGGGCAGTCCTGGCTGTGGCTCAAGCGGCTGGTCGGCGCCGCGCCACCGGCCGCGAAGGACCTCGTCAAGCGGGTGATCGCGACGGAGGGACAGACCGTGTCGTGCTGCGACGCGCAGGGTCGCGTCCTGGTCGACGGCAAGCCGCTGGACGAGCCCTACATCTACCTCGACGGACAGCCGCCGAACGCCGCCTACGCGCTGCGCGACTTCGGTCCCATCAAGGTGCCCAAGGACCGGCTGTTCGTGATGGGCGACCACCGCAACGGGTCGGCCGACTCGCGCGCGCACATCGACGACCAGTACCAGGGCACCGTGCCGGTCGACTCGGTGGTCGGGCGCGCGTTCGTGATCCTGTATCCCTTCGACCGCTTCCGGTGGCTGGGCGAGGACAACCCGCAGGCCCAGGCGCTCCCGCACGCCGGCCCCGCCGGCCTGCTCGCCGAGCCGCCGGTGCTCGCGCTGCTGTTCGTGGCGCCGATGAGCGGCGTGCAGGCGCTCCGCCGGCGCCGCCGGGAGGATGAGCCGTGTACGCCGTAGCCGACGTCCTGGCACCGCGGTACGTGCTGCGCGCCGGTGCGGAGAGCTTCGTGCCGATGGAGACCGTCCTGGCCCGCGCGGGATTCACCGTGGTCGCCGGCGCCGACGAGGCGGGCCGCGGCGCCTGCGCGGGCCCGCTGACCGCTGCCGCGTGCGTGCTGCCCGCCGGCCGGCGGGGCGAGATCGACGGGCTCGCGGACTCCAAGCTGCTCACCGAGGCCGTGCGCGAGCGGCTGTACGAGGAGATCGTGCGGCGCGCCGTCGCCTGGCAGGTGGTCAGCATCGAGGCCGACGTCATCGATCGGATCGGACTGCACGTGGCCAACCTGCAGGCGATGCGCCGAGCCGTCCGCGGGCTCGGCGTCACGCCGGCGTACACGCTCACCGACGGATTCCCGGTGGACGGCATCGGCGGCCCGACCCTCGCGGTGTGGAAGGGCGATCGCGTGTCGTCGTCCATCGCCGCCGCCAGCATCCTGGCGAAGGTGACCCGCGACCGCCGGATGCGCGAGCTCGCGCTGGCCTACCCGCAGTACGGCTTCGACGTCCACAAGGGCTACGGAACCAGCCAGCACGAGGCCGCGCTCGCGGCACACGGACCGTCGCCACAGCACCGCCTGCGCTACGCGAACGTGCGCCGTCACCGTGTGGTTAACTCGCAGATGATGGGGGAGGAGACCGGATGAGCGCCGAGGATCTCGAGCGGTACGAGACCGAGCTCGAGCTACAGCTCTACCGCGAGTACAAGGACATCGCCCGGCAGTTCAGCTACGTCGTCGAGACCGAGCGCCGGTTCTACCTCGCCAACTCCGTCGACCTGCAGGTCCGCAACGCCGGCGGCGAGGTGTACTTCGAGCTGCAGCTGCAGGACGCCTGGGTGTGGGACATCCACCGCCCCGCGCGGTTCGTCAAGAACGTCCGCGTGGTCACCTTCAAGGACGTCAACGTCGAGGAGCTCGACAAGCCCGACCTCGAGGTCCCCTAGCCTCCGCGCCCCGCTGCACCCCGGCACAGCGCGCGGACTTCTGCACGGCCAGCGGGCTCGAGCACAGCGCGCGGACTTCTGTACATCGAGTGGACCGACCGGCCCGCGCGATGTACACACCCCCGACCTCTGTGCGCGAGCCCGAGCCGGTGCGTATCCCGACGGCTGGGCACGAGCCCCATCGCACGCGCGGGTAGCACACCGGCCCGACCCGTAGGGGCGCCACCGCCGGCGTTGTGCACACCGCTCGGGCGTCGTCCACAGGTCGCCCACCAAGCCCCCATGGGCCGGCCCGGCGGGTCACTCTCGATCGCGACACCACGCGAGAGGGAGGCGGCATGGCGCTCAAGGACGACCTCGGCAGGCTCGGTGAAGACCTGGCCGCGGCCGAGCTGGAACGGTCCGGGATGCGGATCGTGGCGCGCAACTGGCGCTGCCCGGACGGTGAGCTGGACATCGTGGCCATCGACGGCGCCACCCTGGTCGTCTGCGAGGTGAAGACCCGCTCGTCGACGTACTTCGGTGAGCCGATCGAGGCGCTCACGCCCAGCAAGATCAACCGTATCTATCGACTGGCGTCGATCTTCCGACGGCAGCACCCGGTCGGCGTCAGCGACGTGCGGTACGACGTCGTGTCGGTCATCGCGCGGCGCGGCTACCGGCCGGTGTGCCAGCACGTGCGCGGGGCGTTCGGATGAGCGAGCCGCACGCCCCCGACGCCGGGGGCCGGCAGCGGGTGGCGTCGGTGCGGGCGGTGACCGTCGAGGGCGTCACCGGTATCCCGGTCGGCGTGGAATGCACGGCGGGCGCGGGCGCCCCGTCGGAGTCGCGGATCCTCGGGCTGCCCGATGCCGCGGTCCGCGAGTCCTTCACCCGGATGCGCTCGGCCCTGGCGAGCTGCCGGTACGAATGGAAGGCCCGGAAGGTGACCTTCAACCTGTCACCGGCGAACGTGCGCAAGCAGGGCAGCGGATTCGACCTGGCGTTCGCGGTCTCGATGCTGGTCTTGGACGGGCTGGTCGATACCGAACGAATCGCCGACACCGTGTTCTTCGGCGAGCTCGGGCTCGACGGCCGGCTGCATCCGGTGCGCGGTGCGTTGCCGGTGCTGCTGGCCGCCGCGTCCTCCGGCGCCCGGCGGGTGATCCTGCCGCTCGGCAATCGCGCAGAGGCGTCCATCCCGCTCGGAGCCGCCCGCGACCTGGAGGTCTGGTGCTCACCCACGTTGGCCGACGTCTACCGGATGCTCGGCGGCCACGATCACGAGGTCGAACGCGTGCGACCGGCGCCGCCGGGCCGGCCGCGCGAGCTCCCCGACCTTGCGGAGGTGCGCGGGCAGCCACTGGGCAAGCGCGCCCTGGAGATCGCCGCCGCGGGCGGGCACCACCTGATGTTCTGCGGCCTGCCGGGCGCCGGCAAGACGATGCTCGCCAGACGGATGCCCTCGATCCTGCCCCGCCTCAGCGACGAGGACGCGCTTACGGTGACCTCGATCCGGTCGGTGAGCGGGATGATCGACCCCGAGCACCCGCTGCACGACTGGCCGCCCTTCGAGGACCCGCACCACAACGCCACCGCGGTGTCGCTGGTCGGCGGCGGTACGCCGGTCGTGCGCCCCGGAGCGGTCAGCCGCGCCCATCGCGGCGTGCTGTTCCTCGACGAGGCGCCCGAGTTCGACGCCCGGGTGCTCGACCAGCTCCGGCAGCCGCTGGAGACCGGGTCGGTAACCATCCACCGGGCCAGCGGGGCGTTCACGTTCCCCGCGCGGTTCCAGCTGATCCTCGCCGCCAATCCGTGCCCATGCGCCGAGGCGGCCGGACCGGGCAGCTGCGTCTGCACCAGCGTCGTGCGGCGGCGCTACCAGGCGCGGCTGTCCGGTCCGCTGCTCGATCGCGTCGATCTCGTCGTGGACCTGCTGCCGCCGCAGCGCGGTGCGCTGCTCGACCACACGGTCGTCGAGGAGGCGAGTGCCGTCGTGGCCCGGCGGGTGCTCCTGGCCCGGCAGCGGGCGATCGCCCGGTGGTCTCCCGGCCGGCTCAACAGCGAGGTGCCCGCCCGGCAGCTGCGCGCTCGCTGGCAGCCCGGCGGGGCCAGCCGCGACCTGCTGGCGCGCGCGTACGACGCGGGGCGGCTCACCGGCCGTGGCTACGACAGGGTGCTGCGCGTCGCGTGGACGATCGCCGACCTGGCCGGTCACGACGAACCCGGCTTCGACGACGTCGCCGAGGCGCTGGCCTTCCGGCGCAGAGCGTTCGGAGCGGCGGCATGACCCGCGTCGGGGACGGCTCGCCGGCCGCTGCGCTCGCCTGGCTCAGCCGCACCGTCGAGCCGGGCAACCGCGACCTGTGGGCGTACGTCGGGTCGCTCGGCGCCGTCGAGGTCGCCGAACAGCTGCACGCCGGCGACGGGCCCCGGAGGCTGCAGAATGCTGCCGGCGAGCGCTGGTCGGAGGACCGCAGCCTCCACGACCTCGAGGCCGCCGCGCGGTGCGGCGCCCGGCTGCTCACCCCGGACGACGACGAGTGGCCGCGGGACATCACCGACCTCATGGGAGCCGCGGCCAGCGCCGGCGCGCAGCAATGCGTGCCGCCGATCGCGCTGTGGGTGCGCGGACCGATGTCGCTGGCCCGCGGCCTGGCGCGGGCCGTGGCGATCGTCGGGGCCCGGGCGGCCACCGGCTACGGCGAGTACGTCGCGGGCGACCTCGCGCTCGGTCTCGCCGAGCGGCAGGTGACCGTCGTGAGCGGCGGCGCCAACGGCATCGACGGCGCGGCGCACCGATCCGCGCTGGGCGGGGGCGGCGGCACGGTGGCCGTGCTCGGCTGCGGCATCGATCGCTTCTACCCGCGCTCCAACGACCTGCTGCTCGCGCAGATCGCCCAGCACGGCGCGCTGGTGAGCGAGTGGCCGCCGGGCGCGGCGGCGATGCGCAACCGGTTCCTGGTGCGCAACCGGCTGATCGCGGCGTTCGGCCTCGGCACGGTGGTCGTCGAGGCGGCCCTGCGCAGCGGCGCACGGTCCACGGCCGGACGAGCCCGCGACCTCGGGCGGGTGGTGATGACGGTGCCCGGTCCCGTCACGTCCGCGACGTCGGCCGGCTGCCTGCAGATGCTGCGCGACGAAGGCGCCGTCCCGGTCGGCAGCACCGCGCACGTGCTCGAGGCGATCGCGCTGCCCGGCATCGACCTCGCACCTGACGAGCGCGGGGCCGACCGGCCCGGCGACGAGCTCGACCAGGGCCTCGGTGCGCTGCTCGACGCGGTCCCGGCCAGGCGGCCGGCACCGGCCGAGGCGATCGCCCGGACCTCGGCGCTCGCCGCCCCCGAGGTGCTCCGCGGGCTCACCGTCCTCGAGCTGATGGGGTACGTGCAGCAGCTCGACGGGCGGTGGCGGCGAGCCCCCGGATAACGTTCCTGCCGCGCCCGGCGGGTCGGGTTGAACGCCCCGCGGCCGGTCCGTCACCGTAGGGGGGTGAGCGACACCGATCTGCCCGACGCGATGGCCGACGTCCTCGATGCCTACCGGCGCGCGCTCACCCTCGAACGCTCGGTGTCCGCGCACACGGTGAAGGCGTACGTATCCGACGTGCGCAGCCTGCTCGAGCACCTGCGCCGCATGTCGGGGGAGTCGGTCGCCGAACTCGACCTCGCAGTGCTGCGGTCGTGGCTCGCGAAGTCGCGGACGATGGGCGCGGCCCGCAGCACGCTCGCACGCCGCGCGGCGAGTGCCCGCTCGTTCACGGCGTACGCCGCCGCGCAGGGCCTGCTGGAGGCCGACCCCGGACCGCAGCTCGCCTCACCGTCGGCGCACCGCGCGCTGCCGGAGGTCCTCAGCCAGCAGCAGGCGGCCGGCCTGGTCGGGTCGGTGGACGGCGACGATCCGCTCGCCCTGCGCGACCGCGCGATGCTCGAGCTGCTGTACGCCGGCGGCATCCGGGTCAGCGAGCTGGTCGGTCTCGACCTCGACGGCCTCGACGACGCGCGCGGGTTGCTGCGCGTGCTCGGCAAGGGCGACAAGGAGCGCAGCGTGCCGATCGGCGTACCGGCACGCCGCGCCCTCGAGGCCTACCTGCGCTCCGGGCGACCCGACCTGGTCGGTCCGCGGACCGGCAGCGCGGTGTTCCTGGGCGTTCGCGGCGGGCGGATCGACCAGCGTGAGGTGCGGCGCGTGGTGCATCGGGCCGCCGGCGCGGTGGAGGGCGCCCCGGACGTCGGCCCGCACGGGCTGCGGCACAGCGCCGCCACCCACCTGCTGGAGGGCGGCGCCGACCTGCGCTCGGTGCAGGAGCTGCTCGGTCACGCGTCGCTGGCGACGACGCAGATCTACACGCACGTCTCGGTCGAGCGGCTGCGCGCGGCGTTCGACCAGGCGCACCCGCGGGCCTGAGCTCAGCCGGCCGCGCCGGCCGCGTCCAGGGCGGCGGTGAGGTCGGCGACCAGGTCGCGCGGGTCCTCGATGCCGATCGACAGCCGCAGCAGCCCGTCGCCGATCCCTGCGACCGTGCGCGCCTCGGCCGACATCGACGCGTGCGTCATGGTCGCCGGATGGGCCACCAGCGACTCGACGCCGCCGAGCGACTCGGCCAGGCTGAACAGCCGCAGCCGCTCCAGCAGCGCGCGCACGGCCGGCGTACCGCCACGCACCTCGAAGGACAGCATCGCCCCGAAGCCGCTCTGCTGCCGGGCCGCGGTGGCGTGCCCCGGGTGGTTCGGCAGGCCCGGGTAGTTGACGCGTGCCACGGCTGGGTGCGCGACCAGGGCCGCGACCACCGCCTCGGCGGCCTCCTGGTGTGCCCGCAGCCGCGGCGCGAGCGTCCGCAGGCCGCGCAGCGTGAGGTAGGCGTCGAACGGGCTGCCGGTGATGCCGATCGTGTTCGACCAGAACGCCATCTGCTCGTGCAGCTCCGGGGTGGCGCTGATGACGGCACCCCCGACGACGTCGCTGTGCCCGTTGAGGTACTTCGTCGTCGAGTGCACCACGACATCACAGCCGAGCGCGAGCGGCTGCTGCAGCAGCGGGGACAGGAACGTGTTGTCCGCGACGACGGTCGCGCCGACGGCGTGCCCGCGCCGCGCGACGTCCTCGATGTCGGTGATCCGCAGCAGCGGGTTGGACGGCGACTCGATCCACACGACGGCTGGGGCCGGCTCGGCCGCCAGCGCCGCGTCGAGCGCGGCCGGGTCGGTGAAGTCGACCAGGTCGACTGTGAACGAGCCCTTCCTGGCCAGGGAGTCCAGCAGTCGCCACGTCCCCCCGTAGCAGTCGTGCGGCGCGATCAGGCGCTGGCCGGGGGACAGCAGCGCGTGCAGCACGACGGTGATGGCGCCCATCCCGGTCGCGGTGACGATGCCGCCGGCGCCGCCCTCGAGATCGCTGATCGCGCAACCGAGCTGGTCGCGGGTCGGGTTGCCGCTGCGCGTGTAGTCGTACTTTCGCGGCTCCCCGAACCCGGCGAAGGTGAAGTTGCTGGACAGGTGCAGCGGGGGCACGACCGCCCCGTGCTGGGTATCGCTCTCGAGGCCGGCGCGAACGGCGTCGGTGATTCGGGAGAACTCGCTCATGGTGTGGCACCTCGTGGTCGAAGGGCACGACGCCATGCGGATCGACCAGGTGCAATCACGGCAGCGCGACGGCTGACGCAACCCCATCTGCCGGTCGGCCTCGCGGCCACCGCAGGACTTGGCACCGTCCCGTGCAGCTCGCGCTGCTCAGGTGGTTGCCCCGGCGTCTTCGGGCCTGTCCCTCGACCGGTCGTGATGGTTGTCCCGAAGAGGGTACGTGATCGCCGGGCGCGGCCCCGCGGCGGGGTGCGCCGACCGCCGCCGCGGCGGCGTCCGCCGACCGTCGTCTCGCGGCGGCCTCGCAGGCTGCTGGGCGGCCGCTACAGCGGCAGCAGCCGCACCTGCCGCGGCCGCAGCAGGCGCAGCGGGTCGAGATACACCTCCCCGCGCCGGGCGCCCCAATGCAGGCACGCGTCTGCCGCGCACTCGGGATGGCCGTCCTGCAGCACGCCGATCTGCTGGCCCTGGGTGACGCCCTGCCCGGCCCGCACGGTCGCGACGACCGGCTCGTACGTCGTCCGCACGCCGCCCGGGTGGTCGATCGACACCACCGGCTTGCCGGCGACCGAGCCGTCGAACGCGACCGTGCCGTCGGCCGCCGCGAAGACCGCGGCGCCGGGGGCGGCCGCGAGATCCACGCCGCGGTGACCGGGCAGCCAAGGCTTCGGCGGCGGGTCGAACCCCCGCATCACCGGGGGCGCCCCATCGAGCGGCCAACGGTACCCGGCGGCGGCGGCCGACGGGTTCGCCGCCAGCAGCTGCGCGGCCGCCACGAGCAGGGCGAGCAGCGTCGTCCGGAACGCGAGCCGATTCATGCCCCCAGCACAGCGTCCCGGCGTCGCGGGCGCGACCCGCAGCGCGGCGGCTGTGGACGACACGCCGCCTGTGGATCGACCGGATACTGTGCGACACGACGGCAGTGATCAGCGAAGGAGCAACGGATGGCATTCGGCGACTACCAGATGGAGATCTACCAGGCCGGCCTCGCCGGGCAGCAGCCCCGGTTCCCGATGGACTACGCCGCGCTCGAGCGCAAGGCCTCCGAGGCGCTTCCCCCGTGGATCCTGTCGTACGTCGCCGGCGGCGCCGGCGACGAGCAGACGCAGCGCGCCAACGTGAGCGCCTTCGACCGCTGGGGCATCATGCCGCGGATGATGCGCGCGGCGACCAAGCGCGACCTCGGCGTCGATCTCGCGGGCGTCCGGCTGCCCACGCCGTTGCTCATGGCGCCGGTCGGCGTGCTGGGCATCTGCACCCAGGACCTGCACGGTGATCTGGCCGCCGCCCGCGCCGCCGCCCGCACCGGGGTCCCGCTGATCGGCTCGACCCTCATGCAGGACCCGCTCGAGGACGTCGCCGCCGCGCTCGGCGACACCCCCGGCTTCTACCAGCTCTACACGCCCAACGACCGGGAGCTCGCCGAGAGCCTGGTCCGCCGGGCCGAACGCGCCGGGTACCGCGGCATCGTCGTCACCGCCGACACGTGGGTGACCGGGTGGCGCCCGCGCGACCTCTCGACGGCGAACTTCCCGCAGCTGCGCGGCTACTGCCTGAGCAACTACTTCACCGACGAGGTGTTCCGCGCGCGCCTCGCGGTCGCTCCGGAGGAGGACCCCGCGGCCGCCGTCGGGCTGTTCGGGCGTGTCTTCGGGCAGTCCCTGTCGTGGGAGGACCTCGCCTGGCTGCGCGAGCTGACCGACCTGCCGCTGATGCTCAAGGGCCTGTGCGACCCGGCGGACGTGCGCCGCGCAGTCGACCTCGGTGTGGACGTCGTCTACTGCTCCAACCACGGAGGGCGCCAGGCCAACGGCGGACTGTCCGCGCTGCAGCTGCTGCCGGACGTCGTCGCGGCCGCGGGCGAGGTCCCCGTGGTGTTCGACTCGGGCGTACGGTCCGGCACGCACGTCGCGAAGGCCATCGCGATGGGCGCGACCGCGGTGGCCATCGGCCGGCCGTACGCGTGGGCGGCGGCGGTCGGCGGCGAGGACGCCATCGTGCACCTGCTGCGCTCGGTGCTCGCCGAGGCCGATCTGCTGATGGCGGTCGACGGCTACAGCTCGCTCGCCGAGCTGCGCGAGGCCGGCGTGCGGGCCGCGACACACTGATCCGGCGGGACGTCGCCGCCCGGCATCCCGTACCATGGTTGACAGCGGTTCGTCCGGCGTCTGCCGGCGGACCGACTTCGCGCGTCCAGACCCGCTCGCGGGTCGACTCCTCAATGGTCCGGTGCATACCGGTCGAGTCGGGGCGCCAGGGGCGTCGCCGACCGGCGGCGCCGACAACCAGTGAGGACCGCATCGGCGTGGTTGGCCGGGCGGTCGGAAGAAGGAGAACGGCAATGGCCGTCGTAACCATGCGCCAGCTGCTCGACAGCGGCGTCCACTTCGGGCACCAGACCCGCCGGTGGAACCCCAAGATGAAGCGCTTCATCCTGACCGAGCGCAACGGCATCTACATCATCGACCTGCAGCAGACCCTGTCGTACATCGACAAGGCCTACGAGTTCGTCAAGGAGACGGTCGCGCACGGCGGCACGATCCTGTTCGTCGGCACCAAGCGCCAGGCGCAGGAGGCGATCGCCAAGGAGGCGACTCGCGTCAACATGCCGTACGTCAACCACCGCTGGCTCGGTGGCATGCTCACCAACTTCACGACGGTCCACAAGCGGCTGCAGCGGCTCAAGGAGCTCGAGCAGATCGCCGAGACCGGCGGCGAGACCGTGATGACCAAGAAGGAGCAGCTCGTCCTCGACCGCGAGCGCGAGAAGCTCTCGCGGACCCTCGGCGGCATCCGTGACATGCAGCGGGTCCCGTCGGCGATCTGGATCGTGGACACGAAGAAGGAGCAGATCGCGGTCGGCGAGGCCAAGAAGCTGAACATCCCGATCGTGGGCATTCTGGACACCAACTGCGACCCGGACGAGATCGACTACCGGATCCCCGGCAACGACGACGCCATCCGCTCGGCCGCACTGCTCACCCGCGTGATCGCCGACGCCTGCGCCGAGGGCCTGCTGGCTCGCGCGTCGCAGACCGGCAAGGGCGAGGGCGACGACAAGCCGAACCGCGACGCGGTCGGCGCCAACGAGCCGCTGGCGGAATGGGAGCGCGAGATCCTCGAGGGCAGCAAGCAGGACCAGGCCGCCGAGGCTCCGGCCGCGGCGACCGCACAGCCGGCCGCTGCCGATCAGGCCGCCGACGCCCCGCAGACCCCCGCCGACGAGGCCAAGTAGCTCCGGCTACCGGCTCAGCACACATCTACTCATCCGTCACCACGGATAGATGGGACAACCATGGCAAACTTTTCTGCCGCTGACGTGAAGAAGCTACGCGAGCTCACCGGCTCGGGCATGCTCGACTGCAAGAAGGCGCTCGCCGAGACCGACGGAGACTTCGACAAGGCCGTCGAGCTCCTGCGCATCAAGGGTGCCAAGGACGTCGGCAAGCGTGCCGCGCGCACCTCGTCCAACGGCCTGGCCACCGTCAAGGACGGCGTCGCGATCGAGCTCCTCTGCGAGACCGACTTCGTCGCCAAGAACGCCGACTTCATCGCGCTCGGTGACAAGATCATCACCGCGCTCGCGGAGGCGAAGGTCGACGGCATCGAGGCCGCTCTGGCGCACGAGATCGACGGCACCACCGTCGAGGCTCTCGTGCAGGAGCTGTCCGCGAAGATCGGCGAGCGCCTGGAGCTGCGCCGCGTCGTCCGCTTCGACGGCCAGACCACCGCATACCTGCACCGCCGCTCGGCGGACCTGCCGCCGCAGGTCGCCGTGCTCGTCGAGTACACCGGTGACGACGAGGAGGCCGCCCGCCAGGCCGGCATGCAGATCGCCGCGATGCGGCCGAAGTACGTCTCGCGCGACGAGGTCCCGCAGAACATCGTCGAGAACGAGCGGCGCGTGGCCGAGGAGACCGCCCGCGGCGAGGGCAAGCCCGAGCAGGCGATCAGCAAGATCGTCGAGGGCAAGGTCAACGCCTACTTCAAGGACTTCACGCTCAACGAGCAGCCGTCGGTGCAGGACTCGAAGAAGAACGTCAAGGCCGTTCTCGACGCGGCCGGCGTCACCGTGACCCGCTTCGCGCGGATCGAGGTCGGCGAAGAGCTCTAGGCTCGGACAGCAAGCGAGTGAAGGGGGCCGTCACTGCCGTGATCCGGTACTGACGGCCCTCTTTCTCTGCCCGGGCATCCCGCACCCAGTCCAGAAGGGGACACCAAAGATGAGCGGTTACAAGCGCGTCCTGCTGAAGCTCTCCGGTGAGACGTTCGGCGGTGGCAAGGTCGGCGTCGACACCGAGGTCGTCAAGAACATCGCCCGGCAGATCCGCGAGGTTGTCGAGTCCGGCATCCAGGTCGCGATCGTCAACGGCGGCGGCAACTTCTTCCGGGGCGCCCAGCTGTCCCAGGCCGGGATGGACCGGGCCCGCGCGGACTACATGGGCATGCTCGGCACCGTCCTGAACTGCCTGGCGCTGCAGGACTTCCTGGAGAAGGAAGGCGTAGACACCCGCGTCCAGACCGCCATCACGATGGGCCAGGTCGCCGAGTCGTACATCCCGCTGCGAGCCATCCGGCACCTGGAGAAGGGTCGCGTGGTCATCTTCGGCGCCGGGGCCGGCATGCCGTACTTCTCGACCGACACGGTCGCCGCCCAGCGCGCGCTGGAGATCGGCTGCGACGTGCTGCTGATGGCCAAGAACGGCGTGGACGGCGTGTACAACGCCGATCCGCGGATCGACCCGACTGCCACCAAGTACGACTCACTGACCTACGACCGCGTGCTCACCGAGCATCTTGCGGTCGCCGACGCGACCGCGATTAGCCTGTGCATGGACAACGACATGCCGATCGTGGTGTTCAACATGCTCGAAGACGGCAACATCGGCCGGGCCGCGGCGGGAGAGCGCATCGGCACCACCATCAGCAACGAGCCTGCGAACCGCTAGGAGAAGAAGATGATTGACGACACTCTGCTCGAGGCCGAGGAGAAGATGGAGAAGGCGGTCGGCGTCGCGAAGCACGACATGACCACCATCCGCACCGGACGGGCCAACGCCTCGATGTTCGAGGGCATCCAGGTCGACTACTACGGTGCCCCGACGCCGCTGACCCAGATGGCGACCATCAACATTCCCGAGGCGCGAATGGCGACCATCAAGCCGTACGACGCCAGCCAGCTCGTCGAGATCGAGAAGGCGATCCGGGAGTCCGACCTCGGCGTCAACCCCGGCAACGACGGCCAGATCATCCGGGTGGTGTTCCCGCAGCTCACCGAGGAGCGCCGCCGCGAGATGGGCAAGATCGCCCGCGGCAAGGGCGAGGACGCCAAGGTGTCGATCCGCAACGTCCGCCGGGCCGCGAAGGACGCGCTGGAGAAGATCAAGAAGGACGGCGACGCCGGCGAGGACGACGTCGACCGCGCCGAGAAGGAGCTCGAGTCGCTGACCGGCAAGTACGTCGCCGAGGTCGACGAGGTCGTGGCGCGCAAGGAAGCCGAGCTGCTCGAGGTCTAGCCTCGAGACCTTCATGACCGAGCAGCCCACCCAGCCCAGCGCGCCCGCCGGCGCCGCGCAGACCCCGCCGGCCGGCAAGGCCGGCCGCAATCTTCCGGCCGCCATCGGGGTCGGCGTCGCGATCGGCGCCGTGGTGCTGCTGACGCTGTTCCTGTACCGACCCGCGTTCGGCGCCCTCGTGGTCGTCGCGGTCGTCCTGGCGATCCGTGAGGTCGCGCTCGCCGTCCGCGAGGACGACATCTTCGTCGCCGAGCTGCCGCTGATGGCCGGCGGCGCCGGCATGGGCGTGGCGGCCTGGTTCTACGGCCTCGAGGGCCTCGGCATCGGGTTGCTGCTGACCTTCTTCGTCGCCACCGTCTGGCGGATGTCGCTGCCCACGGAGGGCTTCGTCGTGTCCGCCGCGACGTCCGCCTTCATCGCGACCTACATTCCCTTCCTCGGCGGGTTCGCGATCCTGCTGGCGGCGCGCCCCGACGGCGCCGCGTGGGTCGTCGCATGGGCCCTCGCCGTCGTGTGCAACGACACCGGCGGCTACGCGGCCGGCGTGCTCTTCGGCAAGCACCCCATGGCGCCGACCATCTCACCCAAGAAGTCGTGGGAGGGCTTCGGCGGCTCGCTGGTCGCAGCGGCGGCCGCCGGCGGCCTCATGCTCGCCCTCGCGCTGCACGGGCAGTGGTGGCAGGGCGTGCTGTTCGGCGTCGCGATCGCGCTGATCGCCACGCTCGGCGACCTCGCCGAGTCGATGGTCAAGCGCGATATCGGGGTGAAGGACATGAGCCATCTGCTGCCCGGACACGGCGGCGTCATGGACCGCATGGACAGCCTGCTGTTCAGCGCACCCGTCGCCTGGATGCTGCTGACGCTGTTCGTGGGCTAGCGCGACCCACCGGCCGCCGTCGGGCACGGCTAGGCGTGCCGGCGGATCCACGCGTGCATGGCGATCCCCGCGGCGACCCCGGCATTGAGGGAGCGCGTCGAGCCGTACTGGCTGATCGAGTGGACCGCGTCGCACGCGGCCGCCAGGGGGGCGCTCAGCCCCACGCTCTCCTGCCCGAAGACGAGCACGCACCGCTCCGGCAGCGCGGCCGACTCGATCGGCGAGGAGCCCGGCAGGTTGTCGATGCCGATCAGCGGCAGGCCCCGCTCCGCCGCCCAGCCGACCAGCGCCGCGGGGTCGGCGTGGTGGCGCACGTGCTGGTAGCGGTCGGTGACCATCGCGCCGCGGCGGTTCCAGCGGCGGCGTCCGACGATGTGGATCTCGCGGGCCAGGAACGCGTTCGCGGTACGCACGATCGTGCCGATGTTCATGTCGTGGTGCAGGTTCTCGATCGCCACGTGGAAGCCGTGCCGGCGGGCGTCGAGATCCGCGACGATCGCCTCGACGCTCCAGTACCGGTAGCGGTCGACGACGTTGCGCCGGTCGCCGTCCCGCAGCAGCTCCGGGTCCAGCCGGCGATCCTCGGGCCAGGGCAGCGGGTGCGGGCCGACGCCGACCTCCGGGGCGTACGACGGGCCGGCGAACTCGTCGTACTGCTGCTCGGTCACGGCCGACACGATACCGAGCCCACCACCGGCCCCGGGCGGCGGCGGGGCGGGGTGACGAAGATGACCGGGCGCCCCGCCGCCCGCCTGGTGATAATGGCGCCATGCGACTGCTGCTGATCAGGCATGGAGAGACCACCGCCAACGCGGGGCGGATCCTGGACACCGCGCCGCCGGGGCACTCGCTCACCGACCTGGGCCGCCGGCAGGCGGAGGGGCTCGTGCCGCGCCTGGACGGCCTGCCGGTCGGCGCCATCTACGCCTCCGACCTGGTCCGCACGCAGCAGACCGCGGCACCGCTGGCCGCCCAGCGCGGCATCGAGGTGCAGGTGCACCCGGACGGCCGCGAGATCTCCGGCGGTGCGCTCGAGGGCGCCACCCACGACGAGGCCTTCGAGCAGTACGCGCACACCGTCTTCTCGTGGGGCGACGTCCGCCACCGCGGCACCCGGCTCGCCGGTGGCGAGTCCGGGCACGAGGTCCTCGACCGGTTCGACCGGCAGCTCGCGCGCGCCGCCGACGCCGTGACCGGCCTCGGCGACGCGGCCGTGGTGGTCGCGCACGGCGCGATCATCCGCATCTGGACCAGCTGCCGGGCGCTGGGCGCCGACGCGTCGTTCATCGCCGGGCACCCGATGCCCAACACCGGGATCGTCGAGCTGCAGGGCGACCCCCGGCAGGGCTGGACCCTGGTGACCTACGACGGGCTGTCGGCCGCCGACATCGCCGACGGCATCGACGACGCGCGGGCCGACGAGCTGGCTCGCGACGAGCGGCAGGAGTCCTTCGGCGGCTGACCCGCGACGACGGCGGTTTGCGCACCGCGGGCAGCGTCGGCGATAGTCGGCGGCATGACCTTCGCGATCGAGCAGCGCAGCCACACGACGGACCGGCACACCACCGCCTACCTGCAGGCCGGGCCGGACGGCGGGCCGCTGCTGATCTTCTGCCACGGCTGGCCCGAGCTGTCGCACTCGTGGCGTCACGTCCTGCCGGTGCTCGCCGGCCTGGGCTTCCGGTGCGTGGCGCCGGACATGCGCGGGTACGGCGGCTCCAGCGTCCCGGAAGGCACCGCGGCGTACGCGCAGGAGGAGATCGTCGCCGACATGATCGAGTTGATCGACCACCTCGGCGAGCAGCGCGCCGTCTGGGTGGGCCACGACTGGGGCTCGCCGGTGGTGTGGAACATCGCCGGCCACCACCCGGAGCGCACGCGGGCGGTCGCGTCCCTCGTCGTCCCGTTCCAGCCCCGGGGCTTCTGTCTGGAGACGCTGCTCGACCTCGTCGACCGCGACCTGTATCCCGCCGACGAGTACCCGGCGGGGCAGTGGGACTACTTCCTGTTCTACGAGGAGAGCTTCGAGCAGGCGCACGCCGACTTCGAGCGGGACGTCGACGCGACCGTCCGGGCCGTCTTCCGCCACGGCCGGCCCGAGCACCTCACGCGTCCGTCGATCAACGCCATGACCCGCCGCTCGGGCGGCTTCTTCAAGGGCCCGGTGGCCCCCGACCTGCCGCTGGACGAGCGCGTGCTCACCGAGGAGGACAGGCAGACCTACGTGCGGGCGCTCAGCCGCAACGGGTTCACCGGCCCGGACTCCTGGTACGTCAACGACGAGGCGAACGCGGCGTACAGCCGCGCCGGCAGCCAGCGCCTGGAGATGCCGGTGCTGTTCCTGCACGGGCGGTACGACGCGGTGTGCCAGACCGTCCGCTCCCGGCTCGCGGACCCGATGCGCGAGGCCTGTCCCCGGCTGAGCGAGCACATCGTCGACAGCGGTCACTGGATGGCGCAGGAGAAGCCGGTCGCCGTGAACGCGGCGCTGGCCGGCTGGCTGGCCCGCGAGGTCGCCGACTGGTGGCCCACGCCACGGTAGGCGCTCTCACACCGCCGATCCGTCGCACCGCGCTCCGGATCGTGGGATGATCGACTGTCTATGACTGCCCTTCCGCTCGTCTTCAGCCCGCCCAAGGGCGCGAAGAAGCCGCCGCGCCACCTCGCCGACCTCGACATCGACGGTCGGCGGGCCGCCGTCGCCGACCTCGGCCTCCCGGCGTTCCGCGCCAACCAGCTCTCCAAGCACTACTTCGAGCGGTTCACCCGCGACCCTGCCGAGCTGACCGATCTGCCCGCCGGTGACCGGCAGCGGCTCGCCGACGAGTTCTTCCCGAAGCTGCTGACCGACGTCCGCGACCAGACCTGCGACGCGGGCCTGACCCGCAAGACGCTGTGGCGGCTCTTCGACGGCGCGCTGGTCGAGTCGGTCCTGATGCGCTACCCGGATCGCACCACGCTGTGCATCTCCAGCCAGGCCGGCTGCGGCATGGCCTGCCCGTTCTGCGCGACCGGCCAGCAGGGCCTGACCCGCAACCTCTCGACGGCCGAGATCGTCGACCAGGTCGTCGTCGCCGCGCGCGTCATGCGCGACGGCGAGATCGAGGGCGGCCCCGGGCGGCTGTCGAACATCGTGTTCATGGGGATGGGCGAGCCGCTGGCCAACTACAACCGGGTGCTCGCGGCGGTCCGGCGGATCACCGAGCCCGGACCCGGCGGCCTCGGCATCAGCCAGCGCGGCGTGACCGTGTCCACGGTCGGCCTGGTGCCCGGCATCGAGCGGCTCACCGCCGAGAAGATGCAGGTGCGGCTCGCGCTGTCGCTGCACACCCCCGACGACGAATTGCGCGACACCCTCGTGCCGATCAACAACCGGTTCAAGGTCGACGAGGTCCTCGATGCCGCCTGGGGCTACGCCAAGAGCACCGGGCGGCGGGTGTCGATCGAATACGCGCTGATCCGCGACGTGAACGACCAGCCGTGGCGCGCCGATCTGCTGGCCAAGCAGCTGCGTCGCCGCGGCGACTTCCCGTGGGTGCACGTCAACCTGATCCCGCTCAACCCGACCCCCGGCTCGAAGTGGGACGCCAGTCCCAAGCCGGTCGAGCGGGAGTTCGTCCGCCGGCTGATCGCCGGCGGCATCACCACCACCGTACGAGACACCCGCGGGCGCGAGATCGACGGCGCCTGCGGGCAGCTCGCCGCATTGGAGGACAAGTAAGTGGCAGAACCACGCCCGGAGTTCAGCACCCTCAAGCTCGGCCGCAAGGGCTACGAGTGCACCGCGGTCGACACCTTCGTCGACCGCGTGCTGCGCCGCGTGAACGAGGACCGCACCCACGACGGGATGTCCTCGCACGAGCTGGCGATGCCGCTGTTCGACGAGGCCCGTGGTTCCTCGGCGTACGACGAGGACCAGGTCGATGCCTGGCTGAAGGAGATGCGCACCCGCATCCAGGCGATGGAGTCCAGCCTGCACGAGGAGGACATCCCGACCGGCCGCGAGGAGGGCTCGGTGCTCGACATGGGCGCCCCTCCGCACTACGCCGACCGCTTCCCGCGGGTGAGCCGGGCCGTGCTCGGGTTCGCGACCGCCGAGGTCGACCAGGCCATGGAGCAGCTGCGCGCGGCGTTCGCCGGGGGCCAGGCGCCCACTGCCGAGCAGATCCTCAGCCTGTCGTTCGCCGAGGAGCAGGGCGGCTACCGGCAGGTCGCGGTGGCGCAGACCCTCGAGCTGATCGCGATGGCGCGGCGCGCCTAGTCCCGACAACCTTCTGCGGTGCAGTAGGACACGCTATCGGGCCGATAGCGTGTTCCACTGCACCGCAGAATTGCTTCGTGGCCGCCGGTGAGGCGGCCACGGCTACTTGCGCCAGGTGGACTTGCGGCGGTTGCCGATGCTCACCAGGAGCATGAGCACCAGGATCCCGGCCACGGCGACGAGCCACAGGTCCTCGACCTTGCCGCGATGGTTGCCGAACAGCATTGCGAGCAGGATCAGCGCGACGACGATGCCCGCCTTGCGGGACGTCGAGCCGTTTCCCTCGTGATGCCAGCCCCAGATGCGGGGGTCGTCGTCGGCGAGCTGGACCGCGGCCCGCGTCCGGGCCGGATGCGCCGTGCCGTGATGGACCAACTCGTGATCGGTGCTGGTGCGCGCCACCGGAACCTCCTCGTAGAAATGTCTGCGGTCATTCTTCCATCGAGCGCCCTGCCGGCGCGAGCCAGGTCCGCGGCGTGCCGCGAGCGCGATCCACGGCGTTGCGGAGGCCGACGCCTCGGGCCCGGCCACCGGTGCGCCTCAGCCGGGCCCGAGGGACGACGCGCGGGCGGCGATGGCGGCCGCGGCGTCCTCGACCGAGTCGACCAGGTGCAACGCGCCGTCCATCGCGCGACCGGCGCCGAGGCTGCGCAGCAGCGGCCAGGCCGGGAGGGTGCGGGTCCAAAAGTGCGTGCCGACGAGCACCGTGGGCACCAGCTGACCGAGCGAGTAGTAGTTGCGCACGGTCGCCTGGAAGATCTCCTGGACGGTGCCCGCGGCCCCCGGCAGCACCACCAGGCCCTCGGCCTGCGCCAGCAGGATGTCCTCGCGGATCGCGTTGGAGAAGTACTTGGCGACCAGCTGCGCGAACACGTTCGGCGGCTCGTGGCCGTAGTACCAGGTCGGCACGCCGAGGGAGCGCAGGCCGCCGGCGCCCGCCTCGGCGATCGCCTCCCGCGCGGCGAACCCGGCGCGCGCCCACTCCGCGACGTCGGTGAACGGCACCACCGCGGACACGAGCCGCAGCGCGTCGTCCAGCACCGACTCGGGGGCGCCGTACGTCGCCGCGCCGAGGTTCACCGCCTCCATCGCGCCGGGGCCGCCGCCGGAGACCACGCAGAACCGCTCGGCGAGCAGCCGGCCCAGCCGGGCGGCCTCGGCGTACCCCGCGGTCCCGCGGGCGATGGCGTGACCGCCCATCACCGCGACCGGGCGGGGGTGCGACGCGCGCAGCACCTCGTCCAGCGCGTCGGTGATCGACGTGTCGTGCAGCGCCGCGTACACGTTGTGCTGGATGTCGTGCCGGCCGCCGGCGGCCTGCGACCACCGGTAGCACCGGGCGTCCGGGGTCGCCCCGTAGCCGTCGGCCAGGCCGTCGTACAGCTCGTCCGGCGAGTAGAGGGCGGTGCGGTACGGGTCGAAGGGGACCGCCGGGTTGGACGGGAACAGCAGCGCGCCGTGCCGCCGCAGCGCGGCCTCGGCGTCCGGCGCGAGACTGCCGCCGAGCACCAGCAGCCCGCGCACGTCGCGCTTGCGCAGCTCGGCGACGATCGGGTCGCCGGCCTCGACGGTGACGCCCTGCAGCCGGACCTCGCCGAGCGGCCCGTCGTACGCCGCGAGCAGGTCCGCCAGCTGCTCGCGTGACTGGATCTCCACGGGCGTCATTGTGCCGTCTCGCGGGGCCGGGCGGCGTCCGGCCACCGGGTCGTGCGGTCGGCGGCTAGTCCTCGGCCGCCTGGGGGGCCGTCCGTGGCCGCGGCGTCGCGCCCTGCTGGCCGAGAAGGATGCCGCCGATGACCAGCAGCGCGCCGAGGGGCTCGTTCCAGTGCACCGACTCGGCCAGCACGATCACGCCGAGCGTCACGCCCACGATCGGGTTGAGGTAGGTGACCATCGACGCGGTCGTCGCGCCCATCGAGCGCACCACGTTGTTGTTCAGGATGTAGGCGACGCCGGTGCCGATGCAGCCCAGCAGCAGGATGCACACCACCACCGACGGCGTCAGCTCGGGCCGCCGGGTCATCGCGACCCAGGGCGTCGCCAGGACGAACAGCAGGCCGCCGATGCCGACCTGCATGGCCGCCAGGGTGATCGGCGAGATGTCGTGCTTGGCGATCACCCGGCGCAGCATCACGTAGCCGGCGCCGTAGCACGCGGCGGCGCCCAGGCTCGCGACCTGGCCGAGCAGGCTGCTCGCGCCGGTGATCGACCACGGGTTCAGCAGCACGAGCACGCCGACGAAGCCGAGCGCCAGCGCGACGTACTTGCGTCCGGTGGGCCGCTCCTGCGGGAGCGCGGCGATCGCGATCAGCATCGTCCACAGCGGCGTGGTCGCGTTGAAGATGCTCATCAGACCCGAGCCGATGAACTGACCGCCCCAGCTGATCAGGAAGAACGGCGCGACGGTGAGCAGCAGCGACACCGGCACCATCTCCAGCCAGAGGCCGCGGTCGCGCGGCCACCGGCGGCGGGTCACCAGCGCGATGAGCACCAGCGTCGTCCCGCCGAGGACGGCGCGGCCCCACGCGACCTGGACCGGGCTCAGGCCGCCGAGCGCCACCTTGATGAACAGGAACGACGATCCCCAGATGATCGGCAGCGCGGCGAACTGCAGATAGTCACTCAGCGCAGGTCCCGCCGTGGTCGTGCTCGTGGTCGATTGAGTCATACCCCGCCGTTCCGGAAGGCGATTACCGCCGCTGACGATCCCGAGCCGCACCCTACCGAACCGGAGCAGGGCGGGACGCCGGCTACCGGCGCGCCGCGTACCGGCGCATCCCGAGGGCGGCGGCCGCCGTGAGCGGCACCGCGACCGCGCCCGCGACGGCGAATACCAGGGTGAAGCGGCCGGCGCCGGCGTACGGTGCGGCGAGGGCCGTCGACAGCGAGCTGCCGACGAACAGGCTCGCGGCGAACAGCGCGACCGCCGTCCCGCGCGCGGCCGGCACGACGCTCACCGCCCAGGTCTGCAGGGAGGAGTGCAGGAAGGCCCAGCCGCAGCCGAGCAGCAGCGCGCCGGCGATCACCGTGACCAGGGTGATCGTGGCGGTGACCGCCGCGAAGGCGAGCAGCATCGCGGTGCCGCCGACCGCGCCGAGCAGCCACATCGGGCGGTGACCGGTCAGCCTGCTCACCAGCCGCGAGAAGCCCAGCGCGCCGACGCCGTAGGCGGCCACCGCCAGGCCCGCCGCCCCGGCGTCCACGCCACGGGTCGTCGAGAGCGCGGCCGGCAGGTAGGTCAGCATCCCGAGGACGACGCCGCCCTCGACGAACGCGAGCGCGAAGACCAGGAGCGCCCAGCGGTCGCGCAGGACGACGCCGAGATGGGCCGCGATGCCGCTGACGCCGCCGCGCCGCGGCTCGGAGATGCCGCGCAGGCCCAGCGCGCAGAGCCCGGCGACGACCGCGGTGAGCCCGAACACCGCCCGCCAGCTCACCAGGTGGGCGAGCCACCCGGCGAGGGCGGTCGAGACGGCGACCCCGGTGGCCGTCACGGCCAGCAGGTCCGAGAGGGCGCGCTGGCGATGCGCCGGGCCGACCGTGTCGCCGACGAAGGTGATGGACGCCGGGGCGATCGCGCCGAAGCAGGCCCCCGCGACGGTACGGGCCACGGCGAGCAGCGTGATGCTCGGCGAGAACGCCGACACCAGGCCGGCCACGCCGGCGATCACCAGCGTCAGCAGCATGGTGCGGCTGCGCCCGATGTGGTCGCTGAGCAGTCCCCATACCGGCTGGAACACCCCGTAGGCGAGGAAGTAGCCGCCGGCGACGAAGGTGGCCGCGACGGCCAGGCTGGTGTGCAGATCCGCCGCGATCAGCACGATCATCGGCCCGGTGGCGAAGCGATCGAGGCTGCTCACGAAGGCCGCCGCCGCGACGGCCAGCGGGGCACGCGTGGGGGAGTCCGCTGCCGTGCTCACCCGGGCAGTATGCCGCACGCGGACCGCCGGCGACGGCACACCGACCTGACACCCTCGTCGCTACGTTGAGCCCATGACCCGACTCGGATACCAGATCCCGAACTTCACCTACCCCGACACCGACGGCGCGGCACTGTTCGACACCGTGCGGCGGCAGGCCGTCGAGGCGGACACCAGCGGCTTCGACACCGTGCTGGTGATGGACCACTTCTATCAGCTGCCCATGCTCGGGTCCCCGCAGAACGCGATGCTCGAGTGCTACACGCTGCTGTCCGCGCTGGCGCAGCACACCCGGCGTGTTCGGCTGTCGGCCCTGGTCACCGGCAACACGTACCGCAACCCCGCGCTGCTGGCGAAGACCGTCACCGCGCTCGACGTGGTCTCCGGCGGGCGCGCCCAGCTCGGCATCGGCGCCGGCTGGTACGAGCTGGAGCACGACTCGCTCGGCTTCGAGTTCGGCACCTTCACCGACCGGTTCGAGCGGCTCGAGGAGGCGCTGCAGATCGTCATCGGGATGCTGCGCGGCGAGCGGCCGACCCTCGAGGGCCGGTGGTACCGGGTGCGTGACGCGGTCAACTCGCCGCCTCCGGTCGGCCGGATCCCGGTGATGATCGGCGGTGCCGGCGAACGCAAGACGCTGCGGATGGCCGCGCAGTACGCCGACGAGTCGAACATCATCTGCGGCATCGACGAGATCCCCCGCAAGCTCGCGGCGCTCGACGAGCACTGCGCCCGCCTGGGCCGCGATCGCGGTGAGATCACCGTGACCTACCAGACCAGCGCCTGCATCGCGCCGACCCGCGAGGAGGCCGAGCACGAGCTGGACGCCGCGGTCTCCGGCATCCCGGAGCTCGCCGCCCGCCGCGGCGGGATGATCGCCGGCGACCCCGCCACCGTGGCGGCGGCGTACGAGAAGATCCTCGCGACCGGGGTGGACGGCGTCACGGTGAACCTCCCGGCCAACGGGCACGTCGAGGGCCGGGTGCGGCTGCTCGGGGAGACGCTCGCGCCGCTGATCACCGGCTAGCGCCGGCCGCCCGTGCCGCCGAGAGCCGCGCGGGCCGTGCTTGTCAGCGGTCGGCGCGGCGACCTACCGTGATGCGATGACGATCGCCCCGCAGCTCAGCAAGGTCTTCGAGTCGAACCGGCTGGCCACCCTGGCGACCATCCGCCGCGACGGTCGTCCGCAGCTCTCCCAGGTGTCCTACGCGTACGACGCACCGACCGCGACCTTCCGGATCTCGGTCACCGACGGCCGCGCCAAGACCAAGAACCTGCGCCGCGACCCGCGGGCCACCCTCCTCGTCCAGGACGACAGCCCGTGGGTCTACGCGGTGGCCGACGGTGACGCGTCGCTCGGCCCGGTGACGACGCAGCCCGGCGACCCCGGCTCCGAGCAGCTGGTCGCGCTGTACCGGGACATCGCCGGGGAGCATCCGGACTGGGACGACTACCGGCGGGCGATGGTGGCCGAGCAGCGGCTGGTGCTCACGGTCGTGGCCGGGCACGCCTACGGCCTCGGCGGCTGAGCACGGCCCTCACGGCGGCGTCGCCGCGGATGAGGGACAATCGCCTGCGTGACCTCGCAGCGCAGCATCGTGATCCTCGGCTCGACCGGCTCGATCGGCACCCAGGCCATCGACGTCGTCCGCCGCAATCGCGATCGCTTCGCCGTCCGGGCGCTCGCCGCCGGCGGCGGGGCTCCGCAGCTGCTGGCGCAGCAGGCGCTCGACCTGGGCGTCGAGACGGTGGGTGTCGCGCGCGCCACCACCGCCGAGGACGTCATCCTGCACCTGAAGGCCGAGGCGTCCCGGCGGGGGCTGCCGAGCATCCCGAAGGTGCTCGCCGGACCGACGGTCGCCGCGGAGCTCGCGGCCGGGCCGTGCGACGTCGTGCTCAACGCGGTCTCCGGCTCGGTCGGTCTGGCCGCGACGGTGGCCTGCCTGCGGGCCGGGCACACCCTCGCGCTGGCCAACAAGGAGTCGCTCGTCGCCGGCGGCACCTGGGTGCGCGACATGGCCCGCCCCGGCCAGATCGTGCCGGTCGACTCGGAGCACTCGGCCATGGCGCAGTGCCTGCGCGCCGGACGGCGCGACGAGGTCGCGCGGTTCATCCTGACCGCCAGCGGCGGCCCGTTCCGCGGCCGCAGCCGTGCCGAGCTGACCGAGGTGACCCTCGCGGAGGCGATGGCGCACCCGACCTGGGCGATGGGCACGTCCGTGACGCTCAACAGCGCGAACCTGGTCAACAAGGGCCTCGAGCTCATCGAGGCGCACCTGCTGTTCGACGTGCCGCCGGAGGACATCGAGGTCGTCGTGCACCCGCAGTCGACGATCCACTCGATGATCGAGTACGCCGACGGCTCGACCATCGCGCAGGCCTCGCCGCCGGACATGCGGATGCCGATCGCCCTCGCGCTCGGGTGGCCGCACCGCGTCCCGGGCGCCCAGCCGACCTTCGACTGGAGCACGGCGCAGTCCTGGACGTTCGAGCCCTTGGACGACGACGCCTTCCCGGCCGTGCGCCTCGCCCGGCGGTGCGCGTCGATCGGCGGTCTCGCGCCCGCTGCCTACAACGCCGCCAACGAGCAGGCCCAGGCGGCCTTCATCGGCGGCCGGATCGGCTACCTCGACGTGGTCGACGTCATCGGTGCGACCCTGGACCGGCTGGCCGGGGACCGCGACCTGGCCGCACCCGGCCGCAGCCTCGAGTCGATCGTCGCGTTCGAGTCCGCCGCCCGCACCGCCGCCGACACGCTGATCGCCGCCCGCACGAAGGATGGATCCACCGCCTCATGATGACCGCCCTGGGCATCCTGCTGTTCGTCGTCGGGCTGCTGTTCTCGATCTGGTGGCACGAGCTCGGCCACTTCGTCGCCGCCCGCCGCTTCGGCATGCGCGTCAGCCAGTTCATGGTCGGCTTCGGCCCGACGATGTGGTCGCGCAAGAGGGGCGAGACCGAGCACGGCATCAAGTGGATCCCGCTCGGCGGCTACATCCGGATCATCGGGATGATCCCGCCGCCGCGGCCCGACCGTCCGCAGGACACGGGCCCGTTCGCGCGGCTCATCCGCGAGGTCCGCGCCCAGTCGGCGTCCGAGCTCGAGCCGGGGGATGAGAACCGGACGTTCTTCGGCAAGCCGTGGTGGCAGCGCGCGATCACCATGATCGCCGGGCCGATCCAGAACCTGATCCTGGCGTTCATCCTGTTCGCCATCGTGCTGACGACCATCGGCGTCCACACGCCGTCGCTGACCGTGCAGGAGGTCAGCGAGTGCGTGCTGCCGTCGACCACGGACGCCAAGGACTGCACCACGCCGGTCGACGCGCAGGGCAAGGTGTGCGCCGGCGACGCGACCGGCTGCGCGCTGCCGCCGGCCAGCCCGGCGGCCGAGGCCGGCTTCCGCGCCGGTGACACGATCACCGCGATGAACGGCCGGCCGGTCGCCGACTGGACCAGCGTGCGGTCGGCCATCCGCAAGAGCCCGGAGCAGCCGATCGCCTTCACCGTGCGCCGCGGCGGCGAGGACGTCACGCTGACCGTGACGCCGATGCGCAACACCGTCACCTCCGACACCGACCCCAAGAAGTACGTCGAGGTCGGCTACCTCGGCCTGGCGCCGACCACGCCCATGACGACGATGTCCATCGCCGAGGTGCCCGGCTACGTGGGCAGCTTCATCGGCCTGGCCGTGGAGCGGATCGTCGAGCTGCCGCAGCGCGTACCGCAGCTGGTGCGGGCCACCTTCGCCGGCGAGCAGCGCGACCCCGACGGGCCGGTCGGCATCGTGGGCGTCGGCCGGCTGTCCGGTGAGATCTTCGCGCTGCCGCAGCCGGTGAACGAGCGGGTGGCCTACCTGCTCTCGCTGCTGGCGAGCCTGAACATGATGCTGTTCCTGTTCAACCTGGTGCCGCTGTACCCGCTCGACGGCGGACACATCGCCGGCGCGCTCTGGGAGGGGCTGCGCAACGCCGTCTACCGGGTGCGCGGCAAGCTGCCGCCCGGGCCGATCGACATCGCCAAGGTGATGCCGGTCGCGTACGTCGTCGCCGGCGTGTTCGTGCTGTTCTCCGGACTGCTGCTGGTGGCCGATGTGATCAATCCGATCACCCTGAACCAGTAGCGCACGCCGGATCCGGCACGACGAGGCGGACTAGCATTGAGCGCATGAGCGTGAACCTCGGAATGCCGCAGCTGCCGCCGCCCACCCTCGCGCCGCGGCGCAAGTCGCGCCAGCTGGACGTCGGCGGGGTACTGGTCGGCGGCGACGCTCCGGTGTCCGTGCAGTCGATGACGACGACCGTCACCGCCGACATCAACGCCACGCTCCAGCAGATCGCCGAGCTGACGGCGGCCGGGTGCCAGATCGTCCGCGTCGCCGTCCCGAGCCAGGACGACGCCGACGCGCTCGCGGCGATCGCCAAGAAGTCGCAGATCCCGGTCATCGCCGACATCCACTTCCAGCCGAAGTACGTGTTCGCCGCGATCGAGGCCGGCTGCGCCGCCGTCCGGGTCAACCCCGGCAACATCAAGGCGTTCGACGACAAGGTCGGCGAGATCGCGAAGGCCGCGAAGGCGGCCGGTACGCCGATCCGGATCGGCGTCAACGCCGGGTCGCTCGACAAGCGGCTGCTGCAGAAGTACGGCAAGGCCACGCCCGAGGCGCTGGTGGAGTCGGCGCTGTGGGAGTGCTCGCTGTTCGAGGAGCACGACTTCCGCGACATCAAGATCTCGGTGAAGCACCACGACCCGGTCGTGATGGTGCGCGCCTACCAGCTGCTGGCCGAGCAGTGCGACTACCCGCTGCACCTGGGCGTGACCGAGGCCGGACCGGCGTTCCAGGGCACCATCAAGTCCGCGGTCGCGTTCGGGGCGCTGCTGAGCCAGGGCATCGGCGACACGATCCGCGTGTCGCTGTCCGCGCCGCCGGTGGAGGAGGTCAAGGTCGGGCTGCAGATCCTGGAGTCGCTCAACCTGCGCCAGCGCGGCCTGGAGATCGTCTCCTGCCCGTCCTGCGGACGCGCGCAGGTCGACGTCTACACCCTCGCCGAGCAGGTCACCGCCGGCCTCGAGGGCATGAAGGTCCCGCTGCGGGTGGCCGTCATGGGCTGCGTCGTCAACGGCCCGGGGGAGGCCCGCGAGGCCGACCTCGGCGTCGCCTCGGGCAACGGCAAGGGGCAGATCTTCGTCAAGGGCGAGGTCATCAAGACCGTCCCGGAGTCGCAGATCGTCGAGACGCTGATCGAGGAAGCGATGCGGATAGCCGACGACATGGGCGTCGACGCCGAGGGCGAGCCCAGCGTCAGCGTCTCGTAGTGGAGCAGGCGCGGACCGCCCGGGCCGAGGACTTCGATCGGGTGCTGCGCGTGATCGAGCGGCACCCGGTGGAAGCGTGCGCGGTCGGCGCGGTGCTGTACCCGGCGGGCCCGCACGCGCTGCGCTCGGGCCGGCTGTGGATGCACGGCGACGCGGTCTGCTACTCCGGCGCCAACCTGCTGCCGGTCAACGCCGACGAGCAGGCCGCGCGCGCGTTCGCGGACCTGGCGATCGCGGAGGGACGGCGGTGCTCGTCGATCGTCGGCCGGCTGCCGGCCACCGCGGTGCTCTGGGAGGCCCTGCGCCCCGCCTGGGGACCGGCTCGTGCCGTGCGGGACCGGCAGATCGTGATGGTGGACGAGGGCCCCTGTCGGGTCACCCCCGACCCCGCCGTACGGCGGGCGCTGCCGGCCGACCTCGGCTCGTTCTTCGCCGCGTCGGTGGAGATGTACCTGGAGGAGATCGGCAGCTCGCCGACCGCGCACGACGGCGGTGCGTCGTACCGCCGGCGCGCGATGGAGCTCATCGAGGACGGCGTCGCGTTCCTGCGCACGGACGGCGACCAGGTCGTGTTCAAGGCGGAGCTCGGCGCCACCACGCCCCGGTGCGCCCAGCTGCAGGGCGTGTGGGTGCACCCGGACCTGCGCGGCCGGGGGATCGGTACCGCCGGCACGGCGGCGGTGCTGTCCCTCGCGCGAAAGTGCGGGGTGCGGCGCATCAGCCTCGCGGTGAACGACTACAACACCCCGGCGCGGCACGCGTACGAGCGGTGCGGCTTCCGTGCGGTGGCCGAGCAGATGGTCGTGCTGTTCTGAGCCCTAGTCGGCCGGCCGCACGCCGAGCGTGACGAACGACTCGGACGGGGACGGCTCCTTGCCGCAGGAGGCCGGACGCGGCGGGTTGCGGCGCTCGACGACCTCGGCGCGCCACCGCGTGCCGGCGGCATCCAGGAGCACGCCGCCGGTCGGGTCGGCGCCGACGAGGCGCACCGCGTCCACGTCCGGCGCGCCGAGCTGCCGGCGCAGCGCGATGTCGGCGGACTGTGCCCGCGCCGGGAGGTGGCTGAGGCCGCGCAGCGCCTCGACGACGACCTCGCCGCGCGCCGCCAGGCGCAGCGCGCGTCGCGCGGTCCGGGCGTCGAGCCGTCCGTACACCGCTCCCGCGGGGAGCATCAGGGCGGTTGGCGCGAAGCGATGGCCCCCGAGGTGGCTGCACTCGAAGACCTGGCCGGGTTGCTCGCGCTGCAGCGCCTGCGCGAGCGGGCGCCCCTCGATCGCGCAGCACTGGTCGCGTCTGGCGTGTGTGCACACGAACAGCAGCGGCCGGGCGACCTCGACCGCCGTCGTGTGGACCTCCGCCAGGTCGCCGTCGTACGCCGAGAGGTCCAGGTGGTCCAGCTCGCGGTCGTCGGTGACGCGCGCGCCCACCACCCGCGGGCGGTGCCCGTGCGTCACCGCGAACACCCGCCGCCCGGTGATCGCGCGGCCCGCGCGGTGCGGCGCGCGGAACACCAGAGCCTTGACGCCGGCCCGCTTCGCGGCGGCGCTGAGCCGCTCGCCGCGCTCGCCCAGGCCGCAGTCGGTGATGCCGCCGCGCCCCCACGGCCCCGGGTCCTCGATCATCAGATAGCCGGCGCGCACGTGATCGGCGGTGCCCGCCATCGGCTCGTGCACCGCCAGCGAACGCACGGCGCACCGCTCCGCGGCCGGGATCTGCGTCATGGCCCCTCCTCAGGGTCGGCGTTGGTCACGGTCAGCCGGACCGCACGCGCCGCGTCCAGCGCGTCGTCCAGGCTCGCTCGACGCGGTTCACCCGTCGCCACCTGCACGTGCCGACCGGCGCGCAGCCGGCGCAGCGGCTCGCGACCCAGGAGGTCCTCCACGAGCTGCGGGTCGCCGCCGGTGACCAGCAGGTCCACGGCGGCCGGACGGTCACCGAGCACGGCGCGCGCGGCCTGCGCGGCGTCGACGACCAGGGCCGCGGTCTGGTTGGCCCGCCGCCGCGCGAACCGCTGCTGGCTCTGCCCTCCGGCGGCCGTCCGCCCCTGCACGTACCGGGTACCGGTCTTGGTGCGCTCCAGGCGGGCCGTGCTGCCGTCGCACTCGCCGCGGCCGATCGAGTAGCCGCCGCGGCGGACGAGGACGACGGCGACCGACTCGCGGGGCAGCAGCAGGGCCGTCAGCTCGGCGACGTGCCGGGCCGAGGCGGCCCTGGGGTCCGTGATCAGCACGGCCGCGCCGCGCTCGGTGCGCACCTGCGTCGTCCCGTCGGCCGCCGTGATCGACGCGACCCGTCCGTTGCGCTCCTCGAAGCCGCGGAACCAGGCCTCGATGCGCCCCGGCGGCACGGTGACGTCCCGGGTCACGGCATGCCCGGGAACGCCGGCGGGAGGGCGACGCCGCCCGCGGCCTGTCGCCAGCGCAGCGCGGCCACCGTCGTCGCGGCCAGCGCATCGACGCAGAACGTCCGCACCGCGGTGCTGCCTACCCGGCCGCAGCAGTGCCGCCACTGCTGCGCCATCGCGTCCTCGAGCCTCGCCGCGAGCGCGAGGGCGGACGCGTCGTCGGTGACCGGCGCCGGGAGGGTGTACCCGGGCTCGGAGGGGGCGGGATCCTGCCCGAGGGAGCGCAGGATGTCCTCCAGCGCCTGGCGGCGTGTCCGGTTGGTGGCGTCGGCGTCCTCGACGGCGGCCCGGTGCGCCTCGCCGACCGCGGCACCGATCTCGCCGTACGCCCAGATGGTCGCGTGCTGCGCGGCGAGGGCGGCCTGCAGGCTCGCGGCGTCGTCGGTCATCCGAGCACCGCCGCCGCGGTGGCATGCGAGGCGGCCAGCGAGGCCAGCAGGGGAGCGCGTCTCGCCGGCTGCGAGATGGCCAGGCCACGGCACTGGGCGGCGAGCGCGGACTCGCTCTCGGAGTCGGACACGAACGGGTAGTCGGTGCTCGCGCGAACCTCCTAGTGGTTGTAGATCTCGCCGATG
>NZ_WBKP01000027.1 GCF_009602465.1 Cumulibacter manganitolerans
GCCGTCCTGGACGGCCGGCGGCTGCCGGCGGACGACGCCACCCTCGCCGCGCAGCTGGACTGCCCCGACGGCGCGGTCGTCGCCCGGGTGTCGCCGGAGGGCAAGCTGCGCATCGCGCGGGCGCTGCGCTCGCGCGGCCACGTCGTCGCGATGACCGGCGACGGCGTCAACGACGCCCCCGCCCTGCGCGAGGCGGACGTGGGCGTGGCCATGGGCGCGTCCGGCAGCGACGTCGCCCGCGAGAGCGCGGACCTCGTGCTGCTGGACGACCACTTCGCCACCATCGTCGCCGCCATCGAGCTCGGCCGGGCGACCTTCCAGAACGTGCGCCGCTTCCTGACCTACCACCTGACCGACAACGTCGCCGAGCTGGCGCCGTTCGCCGCCTGGGCGCTGACCGGCGGCGCGTACCCGCTCGCGCTGAGCGTGCTGCAGGTGCTCGCGCTGGACATCGGCACCGACATGCTGCCGGCGCTCGCGCTCGGCGCCGAGCCGCCCCGACGTACCGTGCTCACCGCCCACCGGGGCCGCGCCCTCGTCGACCGGGCGCTGCTCGCGCGCGCGTTCGCGGTGCTCGGCCCGACCGAGGCGGTGCTGTCGCTGACCGCCTTCACCGCCGTCCTGGTCGCCGGCGGCTGGCGCTGGGGACGCACGCCGGACGCGGCGCTGCTCGCGGCCGCCTCCGGAGCCGCCTTCGCCGGCATCGCGATCGGCCAGATGGTCAACGCGTTCGCCTGCCGCAGCACCACGCTGCCGGTGTGGCGGCTGCGACCGACCGGCAACCCGCTGGTGCTCGCGGCGGTCGGCGCCGAGGTCGTGCTGCTGCTGGCCTTCCTCGGCATCGGGCCGCTCGCCGAGCTCCTGGGCGGCAGCTGGCCGCCGCTGCTCGGCTGGCTGCTGGCCGCCGCCACCGGCCCGGCGGTGGCCCTCGTCGACGGGCTGGTGAAGGGGCTGCGCCCGGTACGCCGGGCACCGGCAAGGCCACCGGCACCATGACCCGCCAGACCCACGACGGGCTCAGCACCGCCGAGGCGCGACGACGGCTCGCCGACGTCGGGCCCAACGAGGTGCGCAGCCGGGGGCGCCTCTCGACGACGTCGAGCGTCCTGAGCCAGCTGCGCGACCCGCTGATCCTGGTGCTGCTGGGCGCCCTGCTGCTCACCCTGCTCACCGGCGAGCTGACCGAGGCGATCGTGATCGCGCTCGTCGTGGTCGTGAACACGACGGTGGGCGTGGCCCAGGAGATCAAGGCCGACCGGGCCATCACGGCGCTTGCCGCGCTCAGCGCGCCCACGGTGCGGGTCCGCCGGGACGGCGCCGAGCACGCAGTGCTCTCCACGCAGCTGGTGCCCGGCGACGTCGTGGTGCTCGGCGAGGGCGACATCGTGCCGGCCGACTGCGCCGTGCTGGACGCCGCTGCCCTGCTGGTCGACGAGGCGGCGCTGACCGGCGAGTCGGTCCCCGTCGGCAAGGCCCCGGCGGGCGCGACGCGCGACGCCGACCCGCGGCTGCTGGCCGGCACCGTCGTGGTCAAGGGCCGCTGCGTCGCCCTGGTCGAGGCGACCGGCGGCACCAGCGCCCTCGGGCGGATCGCGGCCCTGCTGGACACCCGCGCCCAGATGACGCCGCTGCAGCAGCGGCTGGCCCGGCTGGGGCGCGCCCTCGCGCTCGGCGCGGTGGTCAGCTGCCTGCTCGTCCTGGTACTGGGGCTGGCGCGCGGGCAGGCGCTGGAGGAGATGCTGCTGACCGCGATCGGTCTCGCCGTCGCGGCGGTACCGGAATCGCTGCCCGCGGTCGTCACGCTCAGCCTCGCCCAGGGTGCCCGGCGGATGGCGGCCCGGAACGCCGTCGTGCGCCATCTGCCGGCCGTCGAGACCCTCGGGTCGGTCTCCGTGCTGGCCACCGACAAGACCGGCACGCTGACCGAGGGCGCGATGGCGGTGGAGGCGCTGTGGACGCCGCAGCGGTCGGTGCGGGTCGCGGCCGACGGCGGCTTCGTGTCCGCGGACGGGCATCGGCTGCGCGACGTCCCGCCGGACCTGCGCGACCTGCTGGCCGCCGGGGCGCTCTGCAACGACGCGCGGCTGGCCGGCACCGGCGGCCCGGGCGGGGTCGGCGACCCCACCGAGGTCGCCCTGCTCGTCGTCGCCGCGCGCGCCGGCCTCGGGCGGGAGGACCTCGAGACGCGCACCCCACGGCTCGCCGAGCGCCCCTTCGACAGCGTCGCGCAGTCGATGACCACCGCCCACCAGCGCGGCGGCGACCCCGACGTCCTGGTGGTGACCAAAGGCTCGGTCGAGGCGCTGCGCGCCCGGGCCGGCGACGACCGGGACGGCCGGTGGGCCGAGGCCGAGCGGCAGGCGGCGCAGCTCGCCGCCCGCGGCCTGCGGGTGCTCGCCCTGACCTCCGGGACGGCGCCGGCCGACGCCTGGGCAGACGCCGCGCAGCGGCTGCTGGGCCTGGTCGCGATGGCCGACCCGGCCAAGCCCAACGCGCGCAGCGTCATCATGCAGTGCCGAGCCGCGGGCATCGCGCCGGTGCTGATCACCGGTGACCACCCGGCCACCGCGCGGGCCATCGCCCTGCAGGTCGGCGTCCTGGACGCCGCCGCCGCCGACGATCCGGACGCCGTCGTCACCGGCGCGCAGCTGCAGGCCGACCCCGCGCTGGACCGCACGGCCGCCCGCGTGTTCGCCCGCGCCACCCCGGAGCAGAAGCTCGACATCGTCGAGGCGTGGCAGCGCCGCGGCGCGGTCGTGGCGATGACCGGCGACGGCGTGAACGACGGCCCGGCGCTGCACCGCGCGCATATCGGCGTCGCGATGGGCGGGCGGGGTACCGAGGTGGCCCGGCAGGCCGCGGACCTGGTGCTCGCCGACGACGAGCTCGCCACGGTGGTGGCCGCGGTGGAGGAGGGCCGCCGGGTCTACCACAACATCCGCAGCTTCCTGGTCTTCGGGCTCTCCGGGGGCCTGGCGGAGATCCTGGTGATGCTCGCCGGCCCGTTCGTGGGTCTGCTGACCCCGCTGCTGGCGACGCAGATCCTGTGGGTCAACCTGCTCACCCACGGGCTGACCGGCGTCGCGATGGGCGCCGAGCCCGCGGAGCCGGACGTGTTGCGCCGGCCACCGCGCCCGCTCGGGCAGAGCGTGCTGGCCGGCGGTCTGTGGCGGCGCGCGACCGCCATGGGGCTGCTGATCGCCGCGCTGTGCCTCGGGCTCGGGATCTGGGGGCAGGCGACCGGCCGCCCGTGGCAGAGCATGCTGTTCCTGGCCCTCACCTGCCTGCAGCTGGGCACCGCCCTGGGGTTGCGGCCCCGCCCGTTCAGCTCGCTGAACCCGTGGCTGCCGCTGGCGGTGGCCGGCTCGCTGGCGCTGGCGCTCGCCGGCGTCTACGCGCCCGCGCTGCAGGACCTGCTGCGCACCGTGCCGCTGCGTCCTGCCGACGCCCTGCTGGCGGCGGGGCTCGGGCTGCTCGCCTGGCCCGCCGTCCGCCTGCTCGGCGCCGCGACGAAGTGGCGGGGGTCACAATAATGTAACGAGTGCTCAGTCAATCGCCCGAGGCCGCGCTCAGTCGACATACTCCGATCAGGATTTCGACGACCGCCCGGCGGTTCGCGCCGGCCTCGCCACGAAGGAGCACCAATGAAGAGGTCCCTGCGGATGACGTCCGGCATGCTCGCCGTCGGCCTGCTGCTCGCCGGGTGCGGCGACGCGCCCAACAAGTCGAAGGCGGCGGACGACAGCAAGTACCCGAGCAACATCAAGCTCGCGAAGGACTTCGACGCGAACGGGCACTTCTCCTGGGCGTACACCGCGTTCGCGTCCAGCTGGGATCCGACCAAGAGCGTCACCGGCGGCGACATCAGCTTCTTCGAGCCGGTCTACGACCGGCTGCTGCAGGAGGACGACGAGGGCAAGATCGTCTCGATGCTCGCGGAGGAGTTCACGCCGTCCGCCGACAACAAGACGCTGACGCTGAAGCTGAAGAAGGGCCTGTCGTTCTCCGACGGCACGCCGTTCAACGCCGAGGCGGTCAAGTTCAACCTCGACCGCTCCCGCGCGGCGACCAGCCGGATCTCCGGCGAGGTCTACCAGATCCAGTCCATCGACGTGGTCGACGAGTACACCGTCAACCTCAACCTCTCCGGCGGCCTGGGCTCGCTGGTCAGCGGTCTCGCCGGCCGCGCCGGCATGATGGTCTCGCCGGCCGCCGCGCAGGCCGGGCAGCTGGAGTCCAAGCCGGTCGGCGTGGGCCCGTACACCGCCACCGCGATCGACCCCGGCAACAAGGTCGAGTACGCCAAGACCCCGAACTACTGGGATCCCGACGCCCAGCACGTCGCCACCCGCACGTACTACTACATGCCCGACGACCAGACGCGCTTCAACGCGCTGCAGTCCGGCGAGGTCGACGGCGCGGCCATCAACGCCGACATGCTGGACACGGTGTCCGCGGCCCACAAGAACGTCGTCACCGAGCCCAGCACGATCTATATCTACTTCATGGTCAACGCGGGCGTGAAGCCGTTCGACGACCCCGAGGTGCGCAAGGCGCTCAACATGGCGATCGACCGCAAGGCGATCTCCCAGGGTCTGTACGACGGGTACTGCGTGCCGCAGATCCAGCCGTTCCCCAAGAGCAGCCCCGGCTACAGCAAGAAGATCGGCGACGGGCTCGACATCTTCCCCTATGACCCGAAGGCCGCCAAGAAGATCCTCGAGAGCAAGGGCGTCACCAAGCTCGACGTGACGACCGCCGCCCCGAACGTCACGATCTACACCAAGTTCGCGGAGGTGCTGCAGAACCAGCTCGCCCAGGTCGGCATCAACCTCCAGATCCACTCGCTGCCGCCGGTGCCGCAGGTCCAGGAGTTCGCCATCGACAAGGTCACCCCCACGTTCTCGTCGGTCTACACCGGCATCAACGACCCCGATGCGATCATGAGCCGCTACCTCGCGCCCAAGGCACTGTTCAACCCCGGCGGCGCGCAGTACCCGGAGCTCGTCCAGTACGGCGCCGAGGGCGCCGCGCCGCTCGACCCGGCCAAGCGGGCCCCGGCGTACGAGAAGTTCATGGACGCGTGGGTGAAGAGCCCTCCGCACATGATCCCGGTCTGCATGACCTACCTCGCGGCCGGCTTCCAGGACGGCGTGTCCGGCGTCCGCCAGATGCCCAGCGGACGCACCAACCTGCGCGAGGTCGCGGTGCCGAAGAAGAAGTAGCCGCCTTGCCCCAGGTCCTAGGATCGAAGGCATGCTGAGCTTTCCGACCACCCGCAGCGACCACGCAGTACCCGACGCGCGGCGGGCGGAGATCCTGGCCGCCCCCGGCTTCGGCGTGCACTTCACCGATCACATGGCCGCGGCGACCTGGACGCCCGACGGCGGCTGGCGGGACGACGCGGTGCGCGCGCTGGAACCGTTCGTGCTGCACCCCGCCGCCGCCGTGCTGCACTATGCGCAGGAGATCTTCGAGGGCCTGAAGGCCTACCGCCGCGACGACGGATCGATCTGGCTGTTCCGGCCGGAGATGAACGCGGCGCGCTTCCAGCGCTCGGCGGCCCGCCTGTGCCTGCCGGCCATGGAGGCCGACGACTTCCTGCGGGCGGTCGAGGAGCTGGTGCGGGCGGACGCCGCCTGGGTGCCCACCGTGCACACCGAGGAGTCGCTCTACCTGCGCCCGTACATGGTGGCCGTCGAGCCGTTCCTCGGCGTCCGGCCGGCCCACGAGATCGCCTTCCGGGTGATCGCCTCACCGGCCGAGGCGTACTTCAAGAAGCAGGCCGGCGACGCGCCCGGCGTGCGGCTGTGGATCAGCGCGCAGTACACGCGGGCGGCGCGCGGCGGTACCGGCGCGGCGAAGTGCGGCGGCAACTACGCCGCGAGCCTGGCCGCCCAGGTGGAGGCCGCCGAGCACGGCTGCGACCAGGTGCTTTACCTCGATCCGGACGGCTCCTCACTGGAGGAGTCCGGGACGATGAACATCTGCCTGGTGACCGCGGACGGCGAGCTGATCACTCCGGGGCTGGGCACGATCCTCGAGGGGGTCACCCGCGACAGCGTGCTCGCGCTCGCCGCCGAGCACGGCCTGACGCCGATCGAGCGCACCGTCGGGCTGCGCGAGCTGATCGACGGCGCCCGCTCCGGGGCGATCACCGAGGTCTTCGCGTGCGGCACCGCGGCGGTCATCACGCCGATCGTGCACTTCGCCAGCGACACCGACTCGGCGGACATCGCCGGCGGGCAGGTCGGCGAGAAGACGATGGCGATGCGCCAGCACCTGCTCGACATCCAGCTCGGGCGCGCCGCCGACCCGCACGGCTGGTGCCGCCAGGTCTGCTAGCTCGGGGTGGCAGGTTGCGCCGGCGGCCCGTCGGCGGCAGGGTTGGCCGCATGACCGACCTCGTTCAGCTGACGGCCACCGAGCTTTCCGCGGCATACGCCTCGGGTGAGCTCTCGCCCGTGGAGGCGACCCGAGCCGTGCTCGAGCGCGCGCACGCCGTCGACGACCACATCAACGCGTTCACCACGCTCCTCGACGACGCCGCTCTCGAGCAGGCCGGTCGCGCCGAGCAGCGCTGGCGCGCCGGTGCCCCCTTGAGCCGCATCGACGGCGTCCCGACGTCCATCAAGGACAACGTGCCGATGGCCGCGCTGCCGTGCCGCAAGGGATCGGCCACCACCGACGCCGGGCCGGCCCCGGAGAACGGTCCGGCCGTCGACCGTCTACTGGAGGCGGGAGCGGTGCTGTTCGGCCGGACGACGCTGCCGGACAACGCGTGCAAGGGCGTCACCGACAGCCCGCTGACCGGCGTCACCCGCAACCCGTGGAACCTCGAGCGCACGCCGGGCGGCTCGAGCGGGGGCGCGGCCGCCGCGCTCGCCGCCTGGGCGGGGCCGCTCGCGCTCGGCTCGGACGGCGCCGGCTCGATCCGCATCCCGTGCGCGTTCTCCGGCCTGGCCGGCATCAAGCAGACCTACGGGCGCGTTGCGGCGTTGCCGGGCAGTCCGTTCGAGGGCATGTCGCACCAGGGCCCGATGGCCCGCTGCGTCGCGGACGTCGGCCTGCTGCTGACCGCGATCGCGCACCCCGACCCGCGCGACGGCACCAGCTGGCCCGGGCCGCCGGTGTACGACCCCACGGCCGACGTCGACGGGCTCGCGGGCGTGCGCATCGCCTTCACGCCGGACTTCGGCCTGCCGGTGCCGATCGAGCCGGGGGTCGCCCGCAGCGTCGCCGCCGCCGCCGACGTGCTGCGCTCGCTCGGCGCGGACGTCGTCGAGGACTGCCCGGACCTCTCCGGGGTCGCGGGCGCGCTGTCCGTGCTGTGGCACGGCGGCCTCGCGAAGGTCTACCAGTCGGTGCCGGAGGACCGTCGCGGCCTCTTCGACCCGGCGCTGGTCGAGATGGCCCGGCGGGGGGAGACGCTGTCCGCCGCGCAGCTGGTGGCGGCGTCCACCTTCAAGGCAGAGCTCGGATCGGCGATGGGCCGCTTCCACCAGGGCTACGACCTGCTCGTGGGCCCCACCCTGCCGCTGGTCGCCTTCGAGGCCGGGGTCCTCGCGCCGCCGGCGTACGCCGCCGAGGACTGGATGTCCTGGAGCCCTTACGTCGCGGCGTTCAACATGACCCAGCAGCCCGCGGCCTCGATCCCCTGCGGACTCAGCGACGGGCTGCCGGTCGGTCTGCAGATCGTCGGCCGGCGCAACGACGACGCCCTCGTGCTGCGCGCGGCGGCGGCCTTCGAGCGCGCCGCCGGCGGGTTCGCCGAGCTGTCGGAGAATGGGACGCGGCTCGCCGTCTGAGGCGGCCCGGAAGGATCGCATGAAACGCACGGAGCAGGTGTACCTCCGGCCCAGCCGGTACAGCGAGTGGACGTGCTGTTCCACGTCGCGCAGTCCGAGTTCGGCAGCGCCAGGGGGTGTGCCGCGACTTCGCGCACCTCGTCATCGCCCTGCTGCGGGGGATGTCGGTCCCCGCACGGCTGGCCGCGGTCTACGCGCCGGGGCTGGACCCGATGGACTTCCATGCCGTCGCCGAGGCGTTCGTCGACGGCCAGTGGTGGCTGCCCGTCGAGGACCGCACCGCCCTGATCCCGCTGCTCTGACCCGGACCGCCGAAGGGCCCGCACCGAGACTCGGTGCGGGCCCTTCGGGCAGATCAGAGGGTGATGCGGGTCAGCCGACGATGCGGACCTGGTCGGCCTGCGGGCCCTTGTCGCTCTGGGTGACCTCGAACTCGACGCGCTGGCCCTCGTCGAGGGCGCGGTAGCCGTCCATGACGATCGCCGAGTGGTGGACGAAGACGTCCTGGCCGCCGTCGACAGCGATGAAGCCGAAGCCCTTTTCGGCGTTGAACCACTTCACGGTTCCCTGTGCCACGTGCACTCCTGATGTGATGCTGGGTTCAGGCCCCACGGTTGCCGGGCCCGGGTCTTGCTCCCCGCACACACACTGCAGGTGCTGAACGACGACCGGCGCTCACGTTACCGGGAGCGCGCTGGCCGGTGCGATTGACAACGGGTAACAAAACCACAACGTCATCGGGACCTTCCGGCGAACGACGCCCCGGCTGCCGGGCCCCGATCCGGTGTCGTATAAATTTGAACCAGGTCACGAGATCCAGCGACAAGCCCCGGCTGGCTGGACGGCAACCCTCCACCTGCGGTGGGGTGCTCCGGGTGAGGACCGGGCAGGCGATCAGGTCCGATCGCCTGCAAGCGCGGGTTCTTTCGGCATCGAAGGACCCCTGACCTCCACGGGAGAGAACTGTCATGAGCACCGCCCCTGAGAACTGGTCGTTCGAGACCAAGCAGATCCACGCCGGCCAGACCGCCGACGAGGTGACCGGCTCGCGCGCGCTGCCGATCTACCAGACGACGTCGTTCGTGTTCAAGGACGCCGAGCAGGCCGCGGCCCGCTTCGCCCTCAGCGACCTCGGCCCCATCTACACCCGCATCACCAACCCCACCCAGGAGGCGGTCGAGGGACGGATCGCCGCCCTGGAGGGCGGCGTGGGCGCGCTGCTGCTCGCCTCCGGGCAGTCGGCGGAGACGCTGGCGATCATCAACGTCGCCGAGGCCGGCGACCACGTCGTCGCCTCGCCGTCGCTGTACGGCGGCACCTACAACCTGCTCAAGCACACGCTGCGCAAGCTCGGCATCGAGACGACCTTCGTCACCGACCCGACCGATCCGCAGTCCTGGAAGGACGCCGTCCGCGACAACACCAAGCTGTTCTTCGGCGAGACCATCGCCAACCCGTCCGGCCAGATCCTCGACATCGAGGCGATCGCCGCCGTCGCGCACGACGCCGGCGTCCCGCTCATCGTCGACAACACGATCGCCACGCCGTACGTACTCAACCCGCTCTCGCACGGCGCCGACGTCGTCATCCACTCCGCGACGAAGTACCTCGGTGGCCATGGGACGTCGATCGCCGGCGTGATCGTAGACGGCGGCAGCTTCGACTTCGCGCAGCACCCGGAGCGCTTCCCGAACTACAACCAGCCCGACCCGTCGTACAACGGGCTGACCTACGCCAAGGACCTCGGCGTCGGCTCGGCGTTCGGGGCGAACCTGTCGTTCATCCTCAAGGCCCGCGTGCAGCTGCTGCGCGACCTGGGGCCGGCGATCTCGCCGTTCAACGCGTTCCTCGTCTCGCAGGGCATCGAGACCCTCAGCCTGCGGATGGACCGGCACCTGGAGAACACCCGCAAGGTCGCGGAGTTCCTGCAGGGGCACCCGCAGGTCGAGAAGGTCATCTGGTCCTCGCTCGAGGGCTCGCCGTACTACGACCTCGCGCAGAAGTACACGCCCAAGGGCGCCGGCGCGGTGCTGTCCTTCGAGATCGCCGGCGGCAAGGAGGCGGGCGCGAGGTTCGTCGACGCGCTGACGCTGCACAGCCACGTCGCCAACATCGGCGACGTGCGCTCGCTGGTCATCCACCCGGCCACCACGACGCACAGCCAGCTCTCCGGTGACGACCTCACCGCGGCCGGTGTCACGCCCGGCCTCGTGCGGCTGGCCGTCGGCATCGAGGGCATCGAGGACATCCTCGCCGACCTCGAGACCGGCTTCGAGGCCGCCAGGTAGCCACCGTCCCGCACGTCCCGCGACCGCCGCGCATCGCCTTCCTCGGGTGCGCGGCGGTTCGCTATTCTGTTAAGACTTCGTGAGAGGAAGCAGACGTGGACCCGGTGACGCTGGGCTTCTTGACGGCCGGCGCGCTCGGCGCAGGCCTGCTGCTGCTGGCCCTGGTCGTCGGCGACCTCCTGCACCTCGGCGGCCTGGACGCCGACGGGCCCTTCTCGTTCCCGGCCGTCGCCGCGTTCATCGGCGGTGTCGGCTTCGCCGGAGCGGCCGCGAGCGCCCTGCTGCCGATCCCCGGTGACGCGGTCCGCGCGGTGCTCAGCGCCGGCATCGGCCTGCTGGGCGCGCTCCCGCTGGCCTGGTTCGCCGTCCGGCTGTCCCGGGGGCTGATGAACATGCGCACCGACCGCACCCTCTCCGACGACGACGTCGCCGGGGCGCTCGGCGTCGTCATCACGCGCATCCCGGCGACCGGGTACGGCGAGGTGCGGGTGCGGCTCGCCGGCCAGGACCTGAAGTACTCCGCCCGCAGCGACGTCGCCCTGGAACGCGGCGCCCAGATCCTCGTCGTACGAGCGCTCTCCTCGACCGCCGTCGAGGTCGTCGGCCTCGACGAGCACCCGCTACCCCCACCCGACTAGCCCCCCAAGGAGCTCACCCATGTCGCCAGTCCTCATCGCCGTCGCCGGCGGTGTCGTGCTCATCATCCTGCTGGTGCTGCTGGTGCTCTCCCGCATCAAGGTCGCCGGTCCGAACCAGGCGTTCCTGGTGACCGGGCGGCGCGGGCGCGCGGTCACCGGGGCCGACGGCAGCATCAGCACCGACATGTCCGGACAGAAGGTGGTCATGGGCGCGTCGGTGTTCGTGCTGCCGATCGTGCAGAAGCTGCACTCGATCGACCTCTCCAGCCGGCGCATCCCGGTCGGCATCCGGGGCGCGGTCTCCAAGCAGGGCGTCAAGTGCGACCTCGAGGGCGTGGCGATCGTGAAGGTCGGCGGCAACGAGAGCGCCATCCGCGCCGCCGCGCAGCGCTTCCTCAACCAGCAGGACGGCATCGAGATCTTCACCTCCGAGGTGCTGGCCGGCGCGTTGCGCTCGATCGTCGGGCGGCTGACGATCGAGGAGATCATCCGCGACCGCGCGGCGTTCGCCTCGGCGGTCGCCGAGGAGGCCGAGGCGTCGCTGACCGGCCAGGGTCTGGTGCTGGACACCTTCCAGCTGCAGGACATCCAGGCCGAGGGCACCTACCTGGCCGACCTCGGCCGGCCGGAGGCGGCCCGGGTGATCAAGGAGGCGGCGATCGCCGAGGCCCGGGCCCGGCAGGCCGCCGAGCAGGAGCAGCTGCTCGCCGCCGAGGCGATCGCGGTCGCCAACCGGCAGCTCGAGCTCAAGCGCGCCGAGATCAGCGCGCAGATCGACGCGGCCAAGGCCGAGGCGGCGTCCGCCGGCCCCCTCGCCCAGGCCGCGCAGGACCAGCGCATCCTCACCGAGAAGGAGAAGGTGGCCGAGCGCACCGCCGCGCTCACCGAGCGCCAGCTCGACACCGAGGTGCGCAAGCCCGCCGACGCCGAGCGGTACCGCGTCGAGCAGCAGGCCGAGGCGAACAAGAACGCCGCGATCGCCAAGGCCGAGGCGGACCGGCAGTCCACCATCGCCGCCGCGATGGCGCAGGCCGAGCAGGCCCGGCTCTCCGGCGAGGGCGAGCAGGCGCGGCGTACCGCGCTGGCGAACGCCGAGGCCATCGAGGGCGCCAAGCGCGGCGAGGCGGAGAAGCTGCGCCGTGCGGCCATCGCCCAGGCCGTCGAGGCCGAGGGCCGCGCGGAGGCCAGCGCCATCCTCGCCAAGGGGCAGGCGGAGGCCGAGGCGATGGACAAGCGCGCCTCGGCGTTCGCGACGTACGGCGAGGCGGCGATCCTCGATCTGCTGGTGAAGGTGCTGCCCGAGGTCGTCGCGCAGGCGAGCGCGCCGATGGCGGGCGTGGAGAAGATGACGGTGATCAGCGCGGACGGCGCCGGCGCGCTGTCGAAGTCGGTCGCCTCCAATGTGGCCGCGGGCATCCAGCTCTCGAAGGACCTCACCGGCGTCGACCTCGCCCGCCTGCTGGGCCGGCTGTCCGGCGACGTGAAGGAGGACGGCGACGAGGGGCAGCGGATCGAGCTCTCCTGACGCGCGGTTCTCAGCCGCCGCTCAGCGGCGTACGGCGGTCGTGATGATGATTGCTAGGTCACACCAATTCGTCGGTATTTTGCTTGCATCGTGCATCTATCGAGGCGTTTACTGATCGCGTGAGCACGGACGACCAGATGGACAAGATCATGGCGTCGCTGTTCTCCGTCGTCCGGGCGGTGAACCACGGCGCACAGACGATGGGGCTCGACAAGAGCGCCATCGTCGCGATGTACGTCATCCGTCAGCTCACCACCGCGCGCTCGTCGGCGGTCGCCGGCGCGTGCGCTCTCGATCAGTCCACGATCAGCCGTCACCTGCGGTCCCTCGAGGAGCGCGGCCTCGTGGAACGCTCCCCCGACCCGGCCGACCGGCGCGCGCAGCTGCTGTCGTTGACCGACGACGGCGAGCAGCTGCTGGCCGATCAGGACGCCCTGCGCCGGGAACGGCTCGAGGCGGCCCTCGCCGACTGGAGCGACGACGATCGCGACCGACTGGACACCGTGCTGAGCCGGCTCGCCGACTCGCTCGTGGTCGCGAACGCCCGCCGCATGGCCGGCTTCGGTCCCTGACCGACGCCGGGTCCGCCGACTCGTCTCGCCCGCTTCATCATCCACTAGCTTCCAGGAGCGCATCCGTGTCTTCCACGACCTCCGACGCGACCGCCGGGTCCGTCGACGCCCGCAGCGGCGAGCTGCCGCACAAGGAGATCATGGCGATCATGTTCGGCCTGCTGGCCGGCATGTTCCTCGCCGCTCTCGACCAGACCATCGTCTCGACCGCGCTGAAGACGATCGCCGGGGAGTTCCGGGCGTTCGACGAGATCCCCTGGGTCGTCACGTCGTACATGCTGTTCGCAACGGCGTCCACCCCTCTGTACGGGAAGATCTCCGACCTGCTCGGCCGGCGTCCGGTCTTCCTGTTCTCGATCGGCGTCTTCCTCGTCGGCTCGGTGCTCGCCGGGCTGAGCCAGAGCATGACGCAGCTGATCATCTTCCGCGGCGTCCAAGGCCTCGGCGCCGGCGGTCTGATGCCGCTGGCGTTCACCATCATCAGCGACATCGTGCCCCCGCGGCAGCGCGGCAAGTACCAGGGCTACTTCGGCGCGGTATTCGGGCTGTCCTCGGTCGTCGGCCCGCTGCTCGGCGGCTGGTTCACTGACTCGATCGACTGGCGCTGGTGCTTCTGGATCAACATCCCGGTCGGCATCGTCGCGATCTACCTCGTCGTCAAGCACTTCCACATCCCGCACATCAAGCGGAAGGTCAAGATCGACTACTTCGGCGCCGCGCTGCTGGTCCTCGCCGTCTCGACGCTGCTGCTCGCGCTCGAGTTCGGCAACACCGACGGCTGGACCTCGGGCAAGATCATCAGCTACTTCGTCGTCGCCGCGGTCGCCACGGTCGTCTTCGTGTGGTGGGAGTCGCGGGTCGACGAGCCGATCCTGCCGCTGTCGATCTTCCGCAACGGGGTCATCTCCACGACCACCGCAGTGGGCTTCGTCGTCGGCTTCGGCATGTTCGGCGCGATCATCTACGTCTCGCAGTACCTGCAGATCATCCAGGGCCTGAGCGCCACCGAGGCCGGTCTGGCGATCATCCCGATGGTGGCCGGCATCATGAGCGCCTCGATCATCTCCGGCCAGCTGATCAGCAAGCTCGGCAAGTACAAGGTGTTCATCCTCGCCGGCACCCTCGTGCTGACGGCGGCGATGTTCCTGCTGGGCACCGTCGACCGCGACACCTCGATGTGGATCTTCAGCCTCTACATGCTCGTGCTGGGCATCGGTCTCGGCCTGTGCATGCAGAACCTGGTGCTCGCCGGGCAGAACGGCGCGTCGGTCGAGCAGCTCGGCGTGGTGACCTCCACGCAGACGTTCATCCGGCAGCTCGGCGGCACGATCGGCATCGCGATCTTCGGATCGATCCTCAACGGGCAGTTCATCAAGTCGATCAAGGAGCCGCTGGCCTCGGCCAAGCCGGACATCGAGGCGCTGCGCGCCCAGGCCCAGCAGCTCGTGGACGCGGCGTCGTCCGGCCAGCTGCCGCCGGGGGTCACCGAGGCCCAGGTCGGCGCCGCGAAGCAGCTGCTCGCGATGCCCGACCTCACGCCGCAGCTGCTGCAGAAGATGCTCGCCGACTCGGCGGCCGTCAAGCAGATCGGCCAGCTGAGCAAGCCGCTGCAGAACGGCATCTACGACTCGTTCGTCGACGCGATGCAGATGGTCTACCACTTCGCGCTGCCGATCATGGTCGTCGGCTTCCTGATCGCGCTGCTGATCAAGCAGCTGCCGATGCGCTCCGGCTCGGCGCACGCCGAGCGGATGAAGGCGGCGCAGGCCGAGTCGATGGCCGGCTAGCTGCTGCGCCGCCCTACCCAGGCGGACGAAAGCGGGCTTTGGCGGCGAGAGCGGGGAAACTTCCCCGCTCTCGCCCTCGAAGCCCGCTTCAGCTTTCGGCCCGCAGCCGGGCCACCACAGCGGCCGGGTCGGCGAGGTCGGCCCACACGAACCGCAGGACGCGCCAGCCGAGCCGTCGGAGGGCGTCCTCGCGCTGCTTCTCCGCGAACAACGGGTTCCCCGCGGCGTGCTTCACGGTGCGGTCGCCGTCCATCGGCCCCTGGTACTTCACCTTGCCGTCGAACTCCACCACGACCGGCGCGCCCACGACCCTGAAGTCGCAGCGCGCGACGAACTTCCCGGTCGCATCGTGGACGACGTGCTGCGGCTCCAGGTCGATCTCGTGGCGGACGGCGATGAGCCGCAGCAACGACTCCCCCGGCGACTCCGAGCGGCCGTCCATCAGCTCGACGGCCCGCATCGGACGTCCCCCATGGCGGATCAGGCCGAGCAGCTGCGCCCCGGCGACCAGCGCCTCGCGATCGACGATCCCAGAGCGCAACGCGGCATCGCCGGAGACGACGGCGGCCTCGATCCCACTCTCCACAGCGACCTGCGCGATCGCGACCGCTTCGTGCACCCGGCGTACGCCTCTGTCGACGTGCGCCACGAAGTCGACCCGCGACCGGCTGAACCGAACGCCGGGCGTGGTGAGGGAGTCCCCGCGGTTGCGGCGGAGCATCCGGACGGTCGACAGGTCCACGCCGTACGTCGGGAGACCCGCGACGATCAGCGCGGAGTGGTGGCTGATCACGGCCCGTTCGCCGTACGCGTGCGACAGCGCAACCGCGCGCTCGGCGTGGCGGCCCACCTCGTCGTCCGGCACCGGTCCGGTGCCGAAGATGCCGCGCCAGATCGGTCGCAGCTCACCGTCGGCATGCCACCGGCCGATGTCGTCCGGCGAGTAGCCGGCGGCCAGGATCTCCCGCCGGATCAGCACGCCGTCGCGAACCGCGGCCAAGGACGTGAGGCTCGAAGGCAGCACCATGACCCCGAGGATGCCGCCGACCCGGGACATCCGGGCTCCGACGGCGGGGTGGCTGTGCAGATCTCGTCGCCTGTGGACAGGCGCGCGGCCAGACGCCGAGCGGGGTTGGTCGGCAGAAGCGGGGAAGCTTCCCCGCTTTCGGCGGCGAAGCCCGCTTTCGGGGGCGGCGGTCCGGCAGCCGGGTGCTGGGCCGCTTTCGGCTTCGGGCTAGGAGGTGACGTCCTTGCGGCGGAACTGCCAGAAGGCCAGGGCGGTGAGGACGGCGGCGTACGCGAGCGACCAGCCGATGCCGCTGGCCATGTCGGCGGTGTCCGGCGGGTCGCCGAGCATGCCGATCCACGCGAAGTTGTACGACGTGGGCAGCGCGTTGCGCAGGTTCCCCAGGGCGTCGATCTGCCCGAGGATCGAGGAGACGATCACGATGAAGACCGTGCCGCCGACCGCGGCGAGCGGCGCGTCGGTGCGCACCGAGAGGTAGAACGCCAGCGAGCCGACCATCAGCAGGTTCACGATGAGGTAGCCGACGATCGCCGCCAGCCGCCACCACATGTCGCCGGTGGCGATCTCGATGCCGACCGGTGTGGAGACCGGCTTCCAGCCGTACGCGATCCAGCCGGCCAGCAGGGCGAGGCCGACGAGGGCGAGGATCGCGGCGACGGAAAGCATCAGGGCCACGACGAGCTTGCGGCGCAGCAGCACCATGCGCGGGACCGGAGCGGCCAGCAGATACCGCAGGCTCCCCCACTGCGCCTCCGACGCCACCGTGTCACCGAAGAACAGCGCGAACACCACGACGAGGAAGAAGCCGGTGGTCACGAAGAACACGAACAGCACGAAGTTGAACGCGCTGCTCGTGGCGACGTCGATGAGGTTGACCCGCCCGTCGGGGCCGCTGTTCTGGGCGTCGCCCAGCGCGAACGCGCCGATGAGGATCAGCGGCAGCACCCCCATGAAGGCGAAGACGGCGAGGGTACGCCGGCGGCTGAGCTGCCGGCGCAGCTCCACCCGGTAGGGCAGGGTGCGCCCGGCCCGGTAGCCGTGCGCGGTGACGGTCTCGGCGCTCATGCCCCTCCTCCGACCAGTGCCAGGAAGGCGTCCTCGAGATGGCGCCGTGGCACGACCTGCTCGACGGCGACGCCGGCGGCGACGAGTGCGCCGACGACCTCGCTCGGCCGCGCGTCGGTGAGCTCGACGGCCAGCCGGGTGCCCTTCGCCTCGGTCACCCGGACGCCGGGCAGGTCCGCGATCACCGCGGCCGCGCGGACGCCGTCGTCGACGTCGAGGTCGATCTCCCCGCCGACGCCGACGACCTCGGCGACGGTGCCGCCGGCGATCACCTCGCCGGTGTTGATGACCACCACGTGCGAGCAGGTCTGCTCCACCTCGGCGAGCTGGTGGCTGGAGACGAGCACCGAGCGGCCGTCCACGGCGTACGACTGCAGCACCTTGCGCATCTCGGCGATCTGCGGCGGGTCCAGCCCGTTCGTCGGCTCGTCCAGGATGAGCAGCTCCGGCAGGCCGAGCATCGCCTGCGCGATGGCCACCCGCTGGCGCATGCCTTGGGAGTAGGTGCGCACCTTGCGGTCCACGGCCGCGCCCAGACCGGCGATCTCGAGCACCTCGTCGAACCGCGCGTCGGACTCCGGCCGCCCGGTCGCCGCCCAGTACAGCCGCAGGTTGTCGCGCCCGCTCAGGTGCGGCATGAGGCCGACCCCCTCGACGAAGCACCCCAGCCGGCTCAGCACGGGCGCGCCCGGCCGGACCCGGTGCCCGAACACCCGCAGCTCGCCGTCGGTGGGGTGGATCAGGCCCATGAGCATCCGCAGCGTGGTCGTCTTGCCTGCGCCGTTCGGCCCGAGCAGCCCGACGACCTGCTCACGCTCGACCCGGAAGGACACGTCGCGGACGGCGACGAACCCGTCGTGGTACGCCTTGCGCAGCCCGGTGACGACGAGCGGGACGTCGTCGAGCTCGGGATCGTGGTCGACCGCCTCGGCCTTGCGGCTGCGGGCCCGGACGATGAGCCAGCCGAGCAGCCCGATCGCCGCGGCGGCGGCGATGCCGACGACGACCTTCGTCCAGACCGAGTCCGCGACGGACAGCGCCCGGGTCGCGACGGTCGGGTACTGCAGGCCCGTGCCGGCCAGCCGAACGGAGAACGCCTGCTGGCCGAGCGGCGTGCTGTACGCCCGGTCGGTCGAGGCGAGGGCGACGACGACCCGGTGCCCGGTCTCGAAGCGGTGCGCGATCGCCGGGAGGGTGACGGGGACGGTGACGCTGCCTTCGTTGGGCGGGACGACGACCGGGGCGACCTGTCCGCCGGGCAGCGCGGGCAGGCCCGATCCGCCGGCGTCGTACACCTTCGCGAACACCGCCCCGCCGGCCGGCAGCCCGCTGATGGTGACGTCGATCGTGGGGCTGCCGACGATGCTCAGCGGCGCCTCGAGCGCGGCGGAGGTGAAGTACGCGGCCTGCCCGGGCGGGTCGAAGGCGACGCCGAGCGCGCCCAGGCCGGGCAGCGACGACAGCGATCCGGGAGTGCCGCCGGGGGGACGCACGACCGTCTGTGCAGGCCCGACCAGGGCCAGGTCGCGCCGGTCGGCGGTCGCGGGGTACGCGTCGGCGACCTCCGTGCGGGCGGTCGGCCGGCCGCTGCCGGCCCGGGTGGTGAGGCCGGTCTGCTGGGCGAGCTCGAAGTCGGCGGGGGGCTTGCTGCCGCTACCGGCGAGGTAGTAGTCGAACCAGTCTCCGGTGAGCTGGCGGACCCGCGCGAGCTCGGCGTCCGACGACGCCACGCCGCCGCTGTCGTGCCCGCCGCCGGTCCACACCACGCGCACCGTGGTGCCCGCCGCGCGGAGCTGGTCGGCGGTGGCGTCGGCCTCGCTCAACGGGAACAGCGAGTCGTTCTGGCCCTGCACGAGCATCGTGGGCGCCGTGATCTTGCCGGCCACGGAGTACGGCGAGGACGCGTCGAGCAGCGCGACGCCTTGCGCGTCGAGCGTGCCGGACTCCGCGCCGGCCGCGTAGACGGCGCAGATGTCGGCGGCGAACCGCCCGCAGACCGGGTCCGCCTCGGCCGCCGCGCCGTCCGTGGGCCGCGGACCACCGGCCGCGCCACCGGGCGCGCCGTCGCCGGCCCCCGTCAGCAGGCTGGTCAGGCTGGTGCCCTTGCCGAACCCGAAGAAGGTGCCCGCCCACTCGCGCTTGAACACCCCGGGCGCCGGATCGGCGCCGCCGTCGAGGGCCGGACCGGCCAGGCCCTGCGGGCTGCCGGCCGCGTTCGGGAAGAACACCCGCGACAACCGGTTCCAGGTGATCATCGGGACGATCGCGTCGACCCGCTGGTCGTGTCCCGCCGCGAGCAGCGCGAGCGCCCCGCCGTACGACGCTCCGGTGATCCCGACCCGCGGGTCGCCGGGCCCGTCGGACCGGACGTCGTCCCGGGTCGCGAGGTAGTCGATGAGGTGCTGGGCGTCGGCGACCTCGGCGTCCGGCGCGTCCAGGGAGATCCGGCCGGTGCTCGCGCCGAACCCGCGCGCGCTGTAGGTCAGGACGACGAACCCGCGCTGCGCGAGATCGATCGCGTCGGAGCGCACCGAGTCCTTCGTCCCGCCGAAGCCGTGCGCGACGATGACCGCCGGCGCCGGGTCGGCAGACGTGGCGGAGTCCGGGACGAACAGCGTCACGTCGAGCTTGACCGGCTCGGCGGTGGCACTGTCGAGCCGCATCGACTCCTCGCGGTACGACGGCGCTCCGGCGACCTGCCGCCATACGACGAAGCCCGCGACGACCAGGACGACGGCGACGAGCCCGACCAGCCGCCTGCCCTTGAGCCATCTCGCCACGGTGCTGCCGCCGTTCGTCGGGGATCTCGTCCAAGGGTCAACTTACGCCGGGCCTGCGGAGTTCCGGCCGGACGGCGGCGGCGGCCGATCAGCCCGCGTGGCCGCGCAGCAGCTCGGCGAAATCGGTGACCTCGCCGAGGGTGTTGCCGGACTGCCGCGGCCGGGCCGCGGTCGGCGCGAACCCTTCGACAGCGCCGGTCTCGGCGACGACGAGCGCGGCGAGCTCCCCGGCCGCGCGGACGATCCGCGCGGAGAGATCCGAGCCGCCGTCCGCGCCGAAGTCGTCGGTGGCCGCGAACACCCCGGTGGGCACCACGACCGCGCGCAGGTAGCTCAGCAGCGGCCGCAGGGCGTGGTCGAGCACCAGCGAGTGCCGCGGGGTGCCGGCGGTGGCGGCGATGATCGTCGGCATGCCGTTGATGGAGTCGACGTCCAGCAGGTCGAAGAACATCTTCAGCAGCCCGTTGTAGCTGGCGGTGAACACCGGCGTGACGACGATCAGGCCGTCGGCGGCGCTCACCCGGTCCCGGGCCTCGGCGACCCGGCCGGTCGGCATTCCGCCGGTGATCATCGACTGGGCGAGGTCGACGGCGAGCTCGCGCAGCTCGATCACCTCGACGTCGACCGCCTCGCCGCGCGCCGTGACCGCAGCGGTCACGGCGTCGGCGATGCGGTCGGTCAGCAGCCGGGTGGACGACGGCTGGGAGAGGCCGGCCGTCACCGCCACGATCGTGCGGGGCATCAGACCGTCTCCTCCACCTTCTGGTGCGCGGCCGCGCTGATCACCTTGCGGTGGTCGGAGTCCGCGCCCTCGGCGCGCAGCGACTCGTGGGTGGGCGGGTCGCTCGGGACGTGCGCCGGACGACGCCGCTCGAACTCGGCGCGCAGCGTCGGCACGACCTCCGTGCCCAGCATCTCGATCTGCTCGAGCACCATCTCCAGCGGCAGGCCGGCGTGGTCCATCAGGAACAGCTGGCGCTGGTAGTCGCCGGCGTAGTCGGCGAAGGACAGCGTGCGCTCGATGACCTGCTCCGGCGTGCCGACCGTCAGCGGCGTCTGGCGGGTGAACGACTCCAGAGAGGGGCCGTAGCCGTAGACCGGCGCGACGTCGAAGTACGGCCGGAAGAGCCGCTTGGCCTCGGCCTCGGTCGAGGCCATGAACGCCTGGCCGCCGAGCCCGACGATGGCCTGGTCGGCCGCGCCGTGCCCGTGGTGCTCGAAGCGCCGCCGGTAGAGGTCGATCATCTGCCTGGTGTGCTCGGCGTTCCAGAAGATGTTGTTGTGGAAGAAGCCGTCACCGTAGAAGGCGGCCTGCTCGGCGATCTCCGGCGTGCGGATCGAGCCGTGCCAGACGAACGGCGGGACGTCGTCCAGGGGCCGCGGCGTCGCGGTGAACCCGTGCAGCGGCGTGCGGAACTCGCCCTCCCAGTCCACGACGCGCTCGCGCCACAGCCGGCGCAGCAGGTGGTAGTTCTCCACCGCCATCGGGACGCCCTTGCGGATGTCCTTGCCGAACCACGGGTAGACCGGGCCGGTGTTCCCGCGCCCCATCATCAGGTCGACGCGGCCGCCGGAGAGATGCTGCAGGAAGGCGTAGTCCTCGGCCAGCTTCACCGGGTCGTTCGTGGTGATGAGGGTCGTCGCCGTGCTGAGTCGCAGGCGCTCGGTCTTCGCCGCGATGTACGCCAGGTGGGTCGTCGGCGAGGACGGCACGAACGGCGGGTTGTGGTGCTCGCCGGTCGCGAACACGTCGAGCCCGACCTCCTCCGCCTTCAGGGCGATCTGGGTGATGGCCGCGATGCGCTCGCCCTCGCTGGGGGTCCGCCCGGTCGTCGGGTCGCGGGTTACGTCGCCGACGCTGAAGATGCCGAACTGCATGTCCACTCCTTTGGTTGAATGTTCAACATATTAGTCAATGCGCGAAAGGCGCCGAACATTCCCGACCGCTGCCGGGTAACGATCGCCACACGCACGCCGGCGCAGATGCGCGCATAATGGTTGAGTTTTAAACGATCGATCCTCTGGAGCCCCCGTGAACGTTCTCGTCCTCGTCGGAAGCCTGCGCGAAGAGTCCACCAACCGCCGCCTCGCCGAGACTGTGGGCAGCCACCTGCCGGAGGGCGTCGCCGCGACCGTCTACGGCTCGCTGGACGCGCTGCCGTTCTACTCCGAGGACGTCGACGGCGACGCGGCGCCCACCACCGTCACCGAGTTCCGGGCCGCCGTCTCCGGCGCCGACGCGCTCGTCGTGGTCACCCCCGAGTACAACGGCACGATGTCCGGCGTCATCAAGAACGCGATCGACTGGGCCTCCCGGCCGTTCGGCGCCGGGGCGATCGCCGGCAAGCCGGTCGCCGTGCTCGCCGCCAGCGGATCCGCCCGCGGCGCTCAGTGGGCCCGCGAGGACGCCGTGAAGGTCCTGCGGATCGCCGGCGCCGCCCCGCTGGAGCGCACCTTCGGCCTCGGCGCCGCGCATTCCGCCTTCACCGACGCCGGCCTCGCAAACGACGCGATCGCCGCCGAGCTGCGCGCCCTGCTGGGCGAGCTGCACCGCGAGCTGGTCTCGGCCTAGCCACGGCGGCGGCCCGCCCGGAGCCCTAAAGTCATGGGCGTGGCCGACCAGACTCTCACCCTCACCGCCCGCCTGACCGCAGCCGTGCTGGACGCCCGGCGCGGCATCGTCCGGATGCACCGCGACGTCATGGCCGCGCTCGACCTGGCGCCGTGGGATCCGGTGCTGCTCGAGGGCAGCCGCGCCACCGGCGCGATCGTCGCCGAGGGCGGCCCCGACGTCCCGCCCGGCATCCTGCTGTGCGACGACCTCGCCCTGGGCAACGCCGGCCTGCAGGACGGCACCGCGATCCGGGTCAGCAAGCTGCCGCTGGTCGAGGCCCGCTCGGTCGAGCTGATCGGCAGCGAGAACGTCACCCGCATCATCTCCCCCGACCTGCTGCGGCGCGCCCTGCTGGGCAAGATGGTGACGACCGGCGACGACATCTCCCTGCTGCCGCTGGACGGTGCCGCGCACGAGGGCACCGACGGCGGCGACCTCGCCTCCGCGCGCCGCCGCCTGCAGGTTGCGATGGGCATGCAGTGGACGACCACCCTGGTCGAGGTCGCCGACACCGGCAGCCCGACGCCGGTGCTGGTGACCGGTGCGACGACCGTCGCCTGGCGAGGCGGCGCGGCCGCCCCCGGCTGGCAGCACAGCGCCACCACACCTCCGACGTCGCGCACCCCGCAGCCGCACAGCGACCTGTTCGCGGTGACGCCCGCGCCGGCCCGGCCGATGCCGCCCACCACCGCCGACCGGATGCTCGGCGGCGGCCAGGCGACCACGACCAAGCCTCCCGAGGCGCCGTCCGCGACGAAGCCCGCCGCCCAGGCGCTCACCAGCCAGAGCGCGCAGCCCGCCCGCGACGTCGCCGCGCACGCGACGCCGACCCTCGACGAGCTGCCGGGGTTCAAGGCGCAGGCCGACTCGCTCACCGAGTGGTTCGACCTGGGGTTCCATCACCGCGACGTCCTCGATCTGCTCGGCAGCCGCGCGCAGCTCGGCGTGCTGGTGAGCGGTCCTCCGGGGGTCGGCAAGGCGACGCTGGTCCGCGCCGTCGCCGCGCACGTCGGCGCGGGGGTCGTCGAGCTGTCGGCGCCGACGATCGCCGCCATCGAGGCGGCCGCGGCCGCCGACACGCTGCGTGCGGCGGTCGCGCAGGCCGAGAGCCAGGCACCCACGATCCTGCTGGTGCAGGACGTCGAGGCGCTGGCGCCCCGGGAGGACGCCGACCCGATCTCGCGGACCTTCATCGACCTGATCGCCAAGACCGTCGAGGCCGGCTCGGTGGCGGTGGTGTGCACCACGGCGCGGCCGGAGGAGGTCTCCACCGAGCTGTCCCGCCCAGGCCTCCTGGACCACCAGCTCAGCCTCCCGTTGCCGGACCGGCCGACCCGCAAGGCGATCCTGGAGGCGATCCTGCGGCCGGTGCCGCTGGCCGAGGACGTCAGCCTCGACGACATCGCCGGCCGCACGCCGGGGTTCGTGGCCGCCGACCTGCTCGCGCTGCGCCGGGAGGCGTCGGTGCGCGCGGCGCTGCGCCAGAAGGGCGCCGACAAGCCGACGCTCGGGCAGGGCGACCTGCTCGGCGCACTCGACGTCGTCCGGCCGACGGCGATGGCCGACTCGACCCTCGAGGTCGCGCGAGTCACCCTCGACGACGTCGGCGACATGGCCGAGACCAAGAAGGCGCTCACCGAGGCGGTGCTGTGGCCACTGCAGTACCCCGACACCTACCAGCGGCTCGGCATCAGCCCGCCGCGCGGCGTCCTGCTCTACGGGCCACCCGGCTGCGGCAAGACGTTCCTCGTCAAGGCGATCGCCGGCTCCGGGCAGACCAACGTGATGAGCGTGAAGGGCGCCGAGCTGCTCAACAAGTGGGTCGGTGAGTCCGAGCGGGCCGTCCGCGAGCTGTTCCGCCGCGCCCGGCAGGCCGCGCCGACGCTGATCTTCATGGACGAGGTCGACGCGCTCGCCCCGCCGCGCGGCCAGGGCACCGACGGCGGCACCACCGACCGCGTCGTCGCCTCGCTGCTCACCGAGCTCGACGGTGTCGAGGCGCTCAACAACGTGTTCGTCATCGGCGCCACCAACCGGCCCGACCTGGTCGACCCGGCGATGCTGCGCCCCGGTCGCCTCGACAAGATGATCTACGTCCCGCCGCCGGACGCCGAGGCGCGGGCGGCCATCCTCAAGGCCTCCGCGCGGCACACGCCGGTCACCGCCGGCGTCGACTTCGACGCGCTGGCGCAGCGCCTCGACGGGTACTCCTCGGCCGACTGCGCCGCGCTGGTCCGCGAGGCCGCGCTGGTGGCGATGCGCCGCGACCTGGACGCGCCGAAGGTGACGAAGGCCGACTTCGAGCAGGCCACCAAGAACGTCAAGGCCTCCCTGGATCCCGAGCAGGTGGCGTGGCTCGAGCGGTTCGCCGACCAGCGGGAGCTGACCTAGCCGATCAGGCTCAGGGCGTCCAGTCTCCGGTCATGACGACGACGACCCCGCTGTACTTGAACCCAGCGGGCGCCTCCGCGGCGGTGAGCTTGGGGAACGCCTTCACGAGGTCCTGGGCGGCGGCGTGCGCCGCCTCGTCACCGGCCGGGTAGTACACGGTGGAGCTCTTCGGGGCGTCCGAGCCCGACAGGTTGCCGGTCTGGGTGACCTGCCAGCCCTCCTTCTCGAACGCGGCCTTGCCCTTGGCCGCCAGGCCGCCGGTGCTGCTGGCGTTGAGCACGGTCAGCGGCGCCTTGGCATCGGCCGGCTTCGAGGCGCCCGAGGAGCCGCTCGCGCTGCCGGACGTCGCGCCGGCGGACTGGGCCGCGTCGGAGGCGCCCTTGCTCGGGCCGGTGGCGCCGAGCTTGCCGGTCAGCGCGAGCACCGCGAGGACGATCAGCACGATCCCGATGACGGCGGCGACGGCGCCGCCGATGCGGCGACGCCGGACGTCGGCAGCGGTCAGCATCGGCGCTACTGCGGTTCGATGCCGAGGCGGCGGGCCGAGCGGGCTCGCTGGCGGGTGGCGCGCAGCCGGCGCAGCCGCTTGACCAGCATCGGGTCGGCGGCGAGCGCCTCCGGCCGGTCGATGAGCGCGTTCAGCACCTGGTAGTAGCGCGTGCCGGAGAGCCCGAACAGCTCCTTGACGGCCTGCTCCTTGGCGCCGGCGTACTTCCACCACTGCCGCTCGAAGGCGAGGATGTCGCGCTCGCGCCGGGTCAGCCCGTCGACGACCTCGTCGGAGTCGTCGCCCGTCTGCAGAGCCTGCGCGATGTCCATGCCTCGTCCTTGCCTCGGGAGCGTCACGCGGTAAACGACACGCGTGTGATTCCGGGCTTCATTGTGCCATGCGCGGCCGCGGCGGGCGGCACGCCACCGGGGCGTTGCGGCCGATTTCCGGCGCCCCGCCCGCTAGATCGCCTCAGGCGTCACAGCCATCTCATCGGCCCGGGTGCGGCGCTCCCGATGGGCGTTGTGCAGCGCGTCGACGGAGAACACGATCAGCGCCGCCCACACGATCGCGAACCCGGTCCAGCGGGCCGCGGACATCGGCTCGCCGAACACCACCACGCCCAGCAGGAACTGCATCGTCGGGGTGATGTACTGCATCAGACCGAGGGTCGACAGCGGGATGGACTGCGCCGAGACCGCGAACAGCACGAGCGGGACGGCGGTGACGAGCCCCATCAGCACGATGAGCACGACGTGCAGCGCACCGTGGTGGCCGAACGTCGACGTGCCGGTGCTCATCAGGTACGCGAGGAACGCGACCGACGCGGGGAGCAGGATCAGCGCCTCGACCATCAGCCCGGACAGCGGCGGGGTCGGGCTGATCTTCTTCAGCAGGCCGTAGACGCCGAAGGAGGCCGCGAGCGACAGGCCGAGCCACGGGAACTGCCCGACCTCGATGGTCAGCACGATGACGGCCACGGCGGCGATGGCGATCGCCGCCCACTGCAGCGGTCGCAGCCGCTCGGAGAAGAACCACACCCCGAGCAGCACGCTGACCAGCGGGTTGACGTAGTAGCCGAGAGACACCTCGACCGTGCGTCCGACGTTCACCCCGTAGATGAACATCCCCCAGTTCACGCCGATCGCGATCGACGCGGCGACCAGCACCAGGGCGGTCCGCCGGTCGCGGAAGGCGGCGAGCACCTCGTGCCAGCGCCGGATGACCAGCAGCACCAGCGCCACCCACACGACCGCCCACACGACGCGGTGCGCCAGCAGCTCGAACGGCGTGGAGGGCGCCAGCGACCGCCAGTACAGCGGGAACAGCCCCCAGATGACCCAGGCCGCGAGGCCGGCGAGCAGCCCCCGCCGTTCCTCAGTCATCCAGCGCGTCCAGCGCGGTGCGCAGGTCGGCCCAGATGTCCTCGACGTCCTCGATGCCGACGCTCACCCGGATCAGCCCGGTGAGCGTGCCCTCGTTCCAGCGGTTGCGCCGCTCGGCGGTGGTCTCGACGCCGCCGAGGCTGGTGGCCATCACGACGAGCCGGGTGCCGGCGAGCACCCGGTCGGCGGCGTCCTCGCTCGCCACGCAGAACGACAGCATCGCGCCGTACCCGCTCATCTGCCGCGTCGCGAGGTCGTGCCCCGGATCGTCGGGCAGGCCGGGGTAGCAGACCCGCGTCACGGCCGGATGCTGCGCGAGCCGCTCCGCGAGCACGCCGGCGGACGCCTCCGCCCGGTCCAGGCGCACCGCGAGGGTGCGCAGGCCGCGCAGCGCGAGAAAGCTCTCGAGTGCGCCCGGCACCGCGCCGTGCAGCTGCCGCCGGCGCGCGACCGGCGCCAGCGCGGCCTCGTCGCGCCCGACGACGACGCCCATCAGCAGGTCGGAGTGCCCGCCGATGTACTTGGTCGCCGAGTGCACGACGTACGTCGCGCCCAGCTCCAGCGGCCGCAGCCGCAGCGGCGTGGCGAACGTCGAGTCGACGACCATCGGGACGCCGTGCCGCTGTGCGAGCCGGCCCAGCTCCTCGACGTCGAGGACCTGGATCAGCGGGTTGCTGGGCGTCTCGATCCACAGCAGGTCCGCGCCCGGCAGCGCCGCCTCGACGGCCGCCGGATCGAGCGCGTCGACGCGCACGTCACGCAGCCGGCCGGCCTGCTGCAGGTCGCCGAGCAGCGACCGTACGCCGTGGTAGAGGTTGTCGGCGGTCAGCACGGTGCCCCCGAGCGGCACGGTCTCCACGATCGCCGCCGCGGCCGCCATGCCGCTGGCGAAGGACAGCGCGGCGCCGCCCTCCAGCGCGCCGATCGCGACCTCGAAGGCGTGGTGGGAGCCGGTGCCGAACCGCGCGTAGTCGGTGCCGCCCTCCCGGAACGTCGAGGCCAGCACCGGCGGCTGGTTCAGCGGCGCGCCCGGGCCCTCGGGGCGGCCGAGCGCGACGGCGCGGGTCTGCAGCGTCCAGTTCACGGAAGAGTCGGTCACCGGGCCACGATATTCCTCCGGCTCAGACGATCGGCAGCCGCAGCGCCCCGACCGCGCCCTCCGGCACGACGGGGTGCCGCGGCGGCACCGGTGGCAGTGGGCGGTACGCCGAGCCGAGCGGTGGCCGGGTGTCGCGCTCGCCGTTGTTCGGCCACAGCGCGCACGCCCGCTCGGCCTGCGCGGTGATGGTCAGCGACGGGTTCACCCCGAGATTGGCCGACACGGTCGAGCCGTCCACGACGTGCAGGCCCGGGACGCCGTACGCGCGGTGGTATGGATCGACGACCCCCGTACGGGGCGAGTCGCCGATCACCGCCCCGCCCAGGAAGTGGGCGGTGAGCGGCCGTCCGAGGACCTCGCCCCAGTTGCCGCCGGCGTCGCCGCCCATCTTCCGGGCGAGGATCCGCGCGGCGGTGTTGCCCTCGGGGATCCAGTCGGGGTTGGGCTCGCCGTGCCCCTGGGTGGAGCGCAGCCGGAAGCGGCTGAAGCGGTCTCGCTCGCCGCGCACGGTGATCGAGTTGTCCAGGCTCTGCATGACCAGCGCGATGACGGTGCGCTGCGACCAGCCGCGACCGCGCAGCAGCCGGCCCGCGAGCCGCGGGTCGGCGGCGAGGGCGCGCAGGACCTTCCGGACCCGGCTCCCGGGTCCGCCGTCGGTGAGCGCGGTCTGCAGCAACCGCATCGCGTTGCTGCCCCGGCCGTATCGAACGGGTTCGATATGCGTGTGCTCGTTGGGGTGGATCGACGACGTGATCGCGACGCCCTCGGTGTAGTCCACGTCGTCGCCGCGGCTCGTGGCGCCCAGCAACGCCTCCGAGTTGGTGCGGGTGAGCTCGCCGAGCCGGTCGGAGAGCCCCGGCAGCAGGCCGTCGTGCTTCATCCGGTGCAGCAGCGACTGGGTGCCGTACGTGCCTGCGGCGAGGATCACCTCGCGGGCGGTGAGCCGGTGGACGGCGTCCGCCCGTCGGCCGGTGCGCACGACGTCCACCGCGAACCCGTCGCCGAGCGGCCGGATCGTCCTCACCGTGGACATGGGCAGCACTCGCGCCCCCGCCTTCTCGGCGAGGTGGAGGTAGTTCTTAACGAGGGTGTTCTTGGCGTTGTGCCGGCAGCCGGTCATGCACTCGCCGCAGTGCGTGCAGGCCCGGCGGGCCGGTCCGGCGCCGCCGAAGTAGGGATCGTCGGCCAGCTCGCCGGGCCCCACGCCGGGTCCGCCGAAGAACACTCCCACCGGCGCCTGCTGGAAGGTGTCGCCGACGCCCAGCTCGTCGGCGACCTCCTTCATCCGCTCGTCGGCGGGGGTCATCCGCGCGTACCGCACCACCCCGAGCATCCGCTTGGCCTGGTCGTAGTACGGCGCGAGCTCGGCCTTCCAATCGGTGATGTGCGCCCACTGCGGGTCGCGGTAGAACGCCTCGAGCGGCTCGTAGAGGGTGTTCGCGTAGACCAGCGACCCGCCGCCGACGCCCGCGCCGGCCAGGATCAGCACGTTGTCCAGCGCGTGGATCCGCTGGATGCCGTAGCAGCCGAGCCGGGGCGCCCACAGGAACCGGCGGGCCTGCCACGAGGTCTCGGCGTACGGCGAGGTGTCGGCGTCGCGCGCGTCGGCCGGGTCGTCGACGAACCGCTTGCCGGCCTCCAGGACGGCGACCCGGTAGCCCTTCTCGGTCAGCCGCAGGGCGCTGACGCTGCCGCCGAAGCCGGACCCGACCACCAGGACGTCGTAGTCGACGATCACCTACAGCCTCCAGTCGACGGGTTCGCCGCCCTGCTCGACGAGCAGCTCGTTGACGCGGCTGAACGGCCGGGAGCCGAAGAAGCCCCGGTCGGCGCTCATCGGCGACGGGTGCGCGGAGGCCACGACCGGGACGTCGCCGAGCCGCGGGGCCAGCGACTGCGCGTCGCGTCCCCACAGCAGCGCCACCAGCGGCCCGCCGCGCGCGACCAGCCCGTCGATGGCGGCATCGGTGACCGCCTCCCAGCCCTTGCCGCGGTGCGCGGCCGGCCGGCCCGGCTCCACGGTCAGGCAGCGGTTGAGCAGCAGCACGCCGTGCCGCTCCCACGGCGAGAGGTCCCCGTCGGCGGGCATCGCGTGGCCGAGGTCGGCGACGTACTCCCGGTAGATGTTCTGCAGCGAGCGGGGGATCGGACGGACATGCGGCTCGACGCTGAAGCTCAACCCGACCGCGTGGCCGGGCGTCGGGTACGGGTCCTGGCCGACGACGAGCACCTTGACGGCCGACAGCGGCTGCCCGAACGCCCGCAGGATCCGGTCGCCCGCGGGCAGGTACTGCCGCCCGGCGGCGACCTCGCCGCGCAGGAACTCCCCCATCCGGGCGATGACCGGTTCCACCGGCGCCAGCACCGGCAGCCATTCCGGATGGACGAGCTCGGCGAGGGGCGTGGGCATGCTGGCAGGCTATAGGGTCAGGCCATGCGCTTCAGTCTGTGGCTGCCGGCCGCCTTGCCCTGGGACGATCTGCACCGCCTCGCGGCGGACGCCGAACGGGCCGGATGGTCGGGCCTGTGGCTGGCCGACCACTTCATGCCGAACACCCCCGAGCCGAACGCCGAGCCGATGGGCGAGAGCCTCGCCCAGCTCGCCGCGCTCGCCGCCACGGTCCCGCGGGTGCGGATCGGGCCGCTGGTCGCCGCGAACACCTTCCGCCACCCGGCCGTGATGGCCAAGACCGCGACGCAGATCGACCTGATCAGCGGTGGGCGGTTCGTGCTGGGCCTCGGCGCCGGCTGGCAGGTCAACGAGCACGCGGCGTACGGCCTGGAGCTCGGCACCACGAAGGAGCGGCTGGCCTGGTTCCGGGAGGCGTGCGAGGTCATCACCTCGCTGCGCGACAACGAGCGGACGACGTTCGACGGCACCCACTACCGGCTGCGCGACGCCGCCCTGTCGCCGGCGCCGGCCGGGCGGCTCCCGCTGCTGATCGGGGCGAGCGGCGAGAAGGTGATGCCGAGGATCGTCGCGCAGTACGCCGACGAGTGGAACTGCTGGTCGACCCCGGACGTGTTCGCGCACAAGTCGGCGATCATGAGCGCGGCCTGCGAGGACCGCGAGCGCGACCCCGCCTCGCTGCACCGCTCGACCCAGGCGCTGGTGTTCCTCGGCGACGGCGGCGCAGAGAAGGCCGCCGAGGTGCGCGCCACCCGCCCGGCGATCGGCGGCACCCCCGACCAGCTGCGCGAGACGCTGGCCCAGTACGCCGACGCCGGGGTCGACGAGTTCATCCTGCCGACGTTCGGCCACCGCGATCCCGGCGAGATCGCCGAGTTCGCCGACCGTTTCCTGACCGAGGTGGCAGGGACGGCATCGTGAGCGAGATCGACCCCGACCTCTTCCGGGCGGTGCTCGGCAACTTCGCCAGCGGCGTCGCGGTCGTCACCGCCTCCGACGACGGCGTCCCGGTCGGGCTGACGGCGCAGTCGTTCATGTCCCTGTCGCTGGACCCGCCGCTGGTGATGTTCTGCCCGAACCGGACGTCGACGTCCTGGCCGCGCATCCAGCACGCCAAGCACTTCGCGGCGAACATCCTGGCCGAGGGCCAAGACGACCTGGGCCTGAAGTTCGCGCGCTCCGGCGGCGACAAGTTCGCCGGCGTGCCGTGGAGCCCCGGGCCGTCGGGCGCGCCACTGCTGGAGGGCGTGCTCGCGCACATCGACTGCACGATCGAGGCGGTGCATGCCGGCGGCGACCACCTGATCGTGGTGGGCCGGGTGCTGCACCTGGCGGCGGCGACCGAGCTCAAGCCGCTGGTCTACTTCCGCAGCAGCTTCGAGTCGCTGGCGGCCAGGCCGCCCGCGGCACCCTAGCCGCCGGGCGCCCCGGTACGCCCCTCAGACCTGCTCGGCGACACCCTCGAAGCGCGGCGCCCGCTTCTCGGTGAAGGCGCGCACGCCCTCGCCCAGCTCCGGCCCGGCCAGCGCCTCGCTCATCAGGTCGTTGGAGTCGGCGAGCGCCGCCTCGAGGTCGCTGCTCCAGTGCGAGTAGACCTGGCGCTTCATGACCGCGATGGCCTTGGGCGACACGGTCGAGGCGACCTGCTCGGCGTACGCCAGCGCGTCGTCGAGGACGGCGCCCTCGTCGCTCACGTGGTTGACCAGCCCGATCCGGTGCGCCTCCTCGGCGGTGATGATCCGGCTGCTCATCAGCAGATCGAGCGCGTTGCTGGTGCCGACCACGCGCGGAAGCAGCCAGGAGACACCGTGCTCGGCGATCAGGCCGAGCTTCGCGAACGCGGTGGTGAACTTCGCCGACGGGGCCGCGAACCGGACGTCGAGCATCAGCGCCTCGACGAGACCGAGCCCCGCGCACGCGCCGTTGATCGCGCCGACGACGGGCTTGGGGATGCTCAGCGGGAAGGTCTTCTTGCGGCCCGTCGAGGGTGCCGCGCCGGACTCGCTGATGCCGCTGAGCCGCTGCATGTCCGCGCCCGCGCAGAACCCCTTGCCCGCGCCGGTGACGACGATCGCCTTCACCTCGGCATCGGCGGCACCCGCGGCGAGCGCGTCGAAGTAGGCGTTCTCCAGCCCGTCGGTCCACGCGTTGAGCCGGTCGGGCCGGTTCAGGGTGATCAGCAGTACCGCGCCTCGGCGCTCGCTCAGGACCGGGTTCTCGTCACTCACTGGTTGCGCTCCCTCATCGACTGGCCTTTCGGCCAACCTATTCCCCGGGAGCGCGGCGCGTCGATCGGGGTGCCGGCGCTAAGGAATCCCGGTGGGTACGCGACCTACCGGTTCGAGGCCTGCTGATCGGTGATGACGTCGCTGATCGGGGTGCCGACCTCGACGGTGCGACCGACCGTGCACAGCTTCTCGCGGGAGCGGGCGACGATCTTCGGCACCATCGCGCGGGCCTCGTCACCGTCCGAGCCCTCGGGAAACTCGCCGTCGTAGGTGACGACGATGTCGGTGAGCCGGCTGCCGAGCTCGTCGCGCACCTTCGTCGCGCCGACTTCGATGCGCAGCGCGAGCGGCTCGGCCCGGCGCGAGACCAGGATGTCCAGGTCGACACCGGTACACGCGCCGATCGCGGCCAGCAGCAGCTCGCCCGGCATGAAGTCCGCGTCGGAGCCGGAGCCGGTGGTGATCTGGCCACCCCGCTCGTTGGTCACCGTGAACTTCGTGGGCGCGACCCGCTCCATGGTCACCGACCGAGCCCCCGCGTCCGACGGGGGCGCCTGGCGCGACTCGTCGCTCACTTGCCGGTCTCCTGCTTGGCGATCTCGGCGCGGACCTCGTCCATGTCCAGGCCCTTGACGGCGTCCACCAGCCCGGCGAAGTCCTTCTCGCCCAGCGCGCCCGCCTGACGGAACACCATGATGCCCTCGCGGAAGGCCATCAGGGTCGGGATCGAGGAGATCTGGGCGGCCGCGGCGATGGCCTGCTCCGCCTCGGTGTCGACCTTGCCGAACACGACGTCCTCGTGCTGCGCGGACACCTTGTCGTACACCGGCGCAAACATCCGGCAGGGGCCGCACCAGGACGCCCAGAAGTCGACGAACACGATGTCGTTGTCCGTGACGGTCTTCTCGAAGCTCTCGGTGGTCAGGTTGGTGGTGCTCATCAGTCCTCCAGTAGTGGGTGTGCCGTGGTAACGCCTGCTCGCCCGCCAGCATTCCACGAGCTAGGTTTCTGATGAGCAATTCACTTCTGAGCGTTTGTTCAGTTAGTCTGGTCGCATGACCAACACCGAACTGACCATCCCCGGCCCGCGGCAGTGGCCGGTCGTCGGCGCCCTGCCGGAGCTGCTGAGCGACGAGCGCCAGGTCAAGGTGATGGACACCCTGGCCACGCGGTACGGGCCGATCTTCCGGGTCGGCTTCGGCGGCACCGAGATGGTCGTCGTCAGCGGCCATGAGTACGTCCGGCAGATCTGCGGCGACCCCCGGTGGCGCAAGGTCGTGCACAGCGTGCTGCGCCCGATCCGGGCGTTCGGCGGCGACGGCCTGTTCACGGCGTACAACTCCGAGCCCAACTGGGCCAAGGCGCACCGGCTGCTGATGCCCGCGTTCGGGCCGATGGCCATCCGCGACTACTTCCCCCAGATGCTCGACATCGCCGACCAGATGCTCACCCGCTGGGAGCGCTTCGGCGAGGACCACGTCATCGACGTCACCGACGACATGACCCGGCTGACCCTCGACACGATCGCGCTGTGCGCCTTCGACTACCGGTTCAACTCCTTCTACGCCGACGACCTGCACCCCTTCGTCGGGGCGATGGTGCGCTCTCTCGTGGAGGCCGGCGACCGCTCCCGGCGGCTCCCCCAGGTTCAGCCGCTGCTGCGCCGCAAGAACAAGCAGTGGGACGCCGACGTCGCCTACCTGAAGACGGTCACCCGCGAGATCGTCGCCGCCCGCCGTAAGGTCCCGGCGGCGGACGCCCCGCACGACCTGCTGCAGCGGATGCTCACCGCGGTCGACCCGCTCACCGGCGAGAAGCTCTCCGCGGAGAACGTCGAGTACCAGCTCACGACGTTCCTCATCGCCGGCCACGAGACGACGTCGGGCCTGCTGTCGTTCGCCGTGTACCAGCTGCTGGCCAACCGTCAGGTCCTGGCGAAGGCACGGGTCGTCGTGGACGACGTGCTGGGCGACCGGCTGCCGCGCTTCGAGGACCTCGCCGAGCTCGGCTACGTCGGCCAGATCCTGCGCGAGACGCTGCGGCTGCACCCCACCGCGCCGGCGTTCGGCCTGAAGGCGCCCGAGGACGTCGTGCTGTCGGGCCGCTACCGGGTGCGCGCCGGGCAGACCGTCATGGTGATGCTGCCCAACCTGCACCGGGACGCCTCGGTGTGGGACCGGCCGGAGACGTTCGACCCCGAGCGGTTCGCGCCCGGGCGGCTCGAGTCCATCCCGGACTACGCCTGGATGCCGTTCGGCCACGGCGAGCGCGCGTGCATCGGACGGCCGTTCGCGCTGCAGGAGGCGACCCTCGTCCTCGCCATGCTGCTGCAGCGCTTCGACTTCGACTTCGCCGGTCCCTACGAGTACGACTTCAAGGAGACGCTGACGATCAAGCCGGCGGACCTGCAGATCGTCGCGCGGCCGCGCCGCGTCATCGACCGGTCCGGCACCGCCACGGCCGCCTCGGCCCCGTCGCCGACCGCCGCCGGGGACGCCGCCGGCCCGCCGCTGCTGGTGCTGTACGGGTCCAACTCCGGGAGCGCGGAGGGGTTCGCGCGGACGGTGGCCGGGGACGGCGCGGACCGCGGCTGGCGGGTGACGGTCGGCGCCCTCGACGACTACGTGAACCACCTGCCTGTCGACGGCGCGGTGCTGATCGTGACCGCCTCGTACAACGGTCTCCCGCCGGACAACGCGGGCCGCTTCATGTCGTGGCTCGACGGGCTCGAGCCCGGCGCCCTGGACGGCGTGCGGTACGCCGTGATGGGCGTCGGCAACCGCGACTGGCCGGCCACCTACCAGCGGATCCCGACCCTCGTGGACGAGCAGATGGCGGCCGCGGGCGCCACCCGGCTGCGATCCCGCGGCGAGGCCGACGGCCAGGGCGACTTCTTCGGCGACTGGGAACGCTGGTACCGCGGCCTGTGGCCGGAGCTCGAGACCGCGCTTCAGGTGACGGCCGCCGCGGTCGCGGACGGCCCGGCGTACGCCGTCGCGCGCGTCGACGAGCCGGCGCCGCACCCGCTCGCGGCCAAGCTGCGGATGCGGCCCGCGACCGTGCTGCACAACCGCGAGCTGGTCAACATGCGCTCCGAGCACGGCCGCTCGAAGCGGCACCTGGAGCTCGCGCTGCCGGAGGGGATGACGTACCGCACCGGCGACTACCTCTCGGTGCTGCCGGCCAACCACCCTGCGCTGGTCGCTCGCGCGGCACGCGCGGTCGGGATCGACCCGCAGAGCACGGTCACGCTGACCTCGCGGCGGGCGGCGGCCAACGCGTCGTTCCCTCTGGAGACTCCCGTGCCGGTGGCGACGCTGCTCGGCCAGTACGTCGACCTCACCCTCCCGGCGACCCGCGGGGCCCTGAAGAAGCTCGCCGCGGCGTGCCCGTGCCCTCCCGAGCGCCGGCAGATCGAGGCGCTGATCGAGGACGACGACCGCTACACCGCCGAGGTGCTGGGCAAGCACGTCGGCGTCGTCGATCTTCTCGAGCTGTTCCCGTCGTGCACGATCGATCTGCCCGCGCTGCTGGACATGCTGCGTCCGATGCGCGCCCGTCAGTACTCGATCTCGTCCAGCGACCTCGAGCAGCCGACGGTCGCCGCGCTGACGGTCGCCGTCCTCGAGGCGGACGCCCGCAGCGGGCTCGGGACGTACCACGGCACCGGATCGACCTACCTGCAGGCGATCCAGCCCGGCACGCAGATCGCGGTCGCGGTCACCAGTCCCAACGAGCACTTCCGCATGCCGGAGGACAACGCGCAGCCGGTCGTGCTGATCGGGGCGGGCAGCGGGATGGCGCCGTTCCGCGGCTTCATCCGCGAACGCGCCGCGCGAGCGCGCGCCGGTGAGCCGGCGGGACCGCTCGCGCTGTTCTTCGGCTGCGACGGGCCGGACATCGACGACCTGTACGCCGAGGAGTACGCCGCGGTGGCCGCGGAGGCGAACCTGCGCACCTACAAGGCGTATACCTTCGCGCCGGACGGTGAGATCATGTTCGTCCAGCACCGGCTGTGGGCCGAACGGCAGGCGGTGGCGACGCTGCTCGATTCGGATGCGAAGGTCATGGTGTGCGGGGACGGGGAACGCATGGCGCCGGCGGTGCATGACGCGCTCGTGCGCATCCACGCCGAGGCGACCGGCGGCAGCGTCGCGGAGTCCACCGCCTGGCTCGAGGCGCAACGCGCGACGGGACGGTACGCGACCGATGTCTTCTCCTGACGCGCAGTCGGTCGCGCGCAGCGACCGGCGCCGGGCCCGCACCCGTCAGAAGCTGATCGACGCGGCCCGCGGGTTCCTGCGCTCACCCGACTACGGCGAGCGGTCGATCGCCGAGATCACCGAGGCGGCGGACGTCGGGCTGGGCTCCTTCTACAACCACTTCTCGGGCAAGGAGGAGCTGTTCGCGGCCGCGGTGCACGAGGTCCTCGACGAGCACGGCGTCCTGCTGGATGCGACGGCGCCCAGCGCCGACCCCGACCCGGCCGAGCGCGTGGCGGTCGCGATCCGCTCGACGGCGCGGCTGGTCATCACGAACGTCGAGATGGCGCACATCCTGGCCGCGCAGGGCATGGCGATCCTGGACTCCGACACCGGCCTGATGCCGCGGGCGCGGCGCGTGCTCGGCGCGGGTATCGCGTCGGGCCGGTTCACCAGCGCGGATCCCGAGCTGCTGCTGACCGCGATCGTCGGCGCGCTGATGGCGGCGCTCCACCAGTGGGTGCGCACCCCGTCGCGCGTCGACGAGTCGTGGTGCGACGAGCTGGCCGAGCGGCTGCTCGTGCTGTGCGGCGTCCCCGCCGGCGAGGCCGCGGCCCTCGCCCACGCTCCCTTGTAGGCGCGGGTCGCCGCACCCAACCACCGGTCGTCGACCCCTCCACGGTCGCGGACCCCTCACGGTCGTCGCGTGCCTTCCACGGTCGTCGAGCGAGGGCGAGGAACGAGCCCGACGTCGAGACGCCGCACCATGACAACGCCCCCAACCACCAGGGCGACTCACCACGTCTCGACGTCGCTCGCCCCAGGGGGCTCGCTCGCTCGACGACCGTGATCCGGGCCCCTCCGACGTCGAGCCGCCACACCCGCCACGGTCGCGGACCCCTCAGGGTCGTCGCCCCCCTCACGGTCGTCGAGTGCCCTCACGGTCGTCGCCCCCCTCAACGGTCGTCGAGCGAGGGCGAGGAACGAGCCCGACGTCGAGACGCCGCACCACAAAAACGCCCCCAACCACCAGGGCGACTCACCACGTCTCGACGTCGCTCGCCCCAGGGGGCTCGCTCGCTAGACGACCGCGATCCGGGCCCTCCGACGTCGAGCCGCCACACCCGCCACGGTCGCGGACCCCTCACGGTCGTCGAGTCCCTCACCATCGTCGCCCCCTCACGCTCGTCGTCCCCCTTCACGGTCGTCGAGCGAGGGCGAGGAACGAGCCCGACGTCGAGACGCCGAACCACCACAATGCCCGGCACCACCAGGGCGACTCACCACGTCTCGACGTCGCTCGCCCCAGGGGGCTCGCTCGCTCGACGATCGTGGTGAGGGCGACCTGGACCGACGACGGTGGTTGGGGGCCCGCGCGCCAACGGCGAACGCGCGTGGGCGCGTGGGCGCCTGTTCGGGTGCGGTTACGACTCGTAGGTGGCGCGGATCTGGTGCTTGCGCAACTTGCCGGTGGGCGTGCGCGGCAGCTCGTCGACGAAGTCGATCGAGCGCGGCAGCTTGTACTTGGCGAGCTGCCCCCGCAGGTGCTCCATCAGCTGCTCACGGGTCTCCTCGGTCGCGGGAACCCCGGGAGCGAGCTGGACGACGGCCTTGACCTCCTCGCCCATCTCGGGGTGGTTGACGCCGATCACGGCGACGTCCTGCACGAGCGGGTGCATCGTGATGGCGTCCTCGACCTCCTGCGGGTAGATGTTCACCCCGCCGGAGATGATCACGAAGCTCTGCCGCTCGGCGAGGAACAGGTAGCCGTCCTCGTCGAGGTACCCCAGATCGCCGATCGCCGACCAGTTCGCGTGCTGCGGGTGCCGCGATGCGGCGGTCTTCTCCGGGTCGCCGTAGTACTCGAACGGCATCCCGCTCTGCTGCTCGAAGTAGACCTTCCCGACCTCGCCGGGCGGCAGCTCGTTGCCGTCCTCGTCGCACACGTGCAGCACGCCGACCGCGGCCTTGCCGACCGATCCGGGCTTGGCGAGCCACTGCTCGGTGTTGATCAGCGCCGATCCGTTGGACTCCGAGCCCGCGTAGTACTCCCAGATGACCGGACCCCACCAGTCGATCATCGCCCGCTTCACGTCGACCGGGCACGGCGCGGCGGCGTGGATCGCGGTCTGCATCGACGACACGTCGTACTTCGCGCGCACGTCGGGATCGAGCTTGAGCATCCGCACGAACATCGTGGGCACCCACTGGCTGTGGGTGATCTTGTGCTCGTCGATGAGCCGCAACGCCTCCTCGGCGTCGAACTTCGGCATCGCGTAGACGGTTCCGCCCTGCACCTGGATCTGCGCGGTGTAGCGCAGCGGTGCGGCGTGGTACAGCGGCGCCGGCGAGAGGTAGCGGGTGTTCTCGTCGAAGCCGTAGATCGGCGAGAGGTTCTTCAGCGAGCCGTCGCCGTCGGTCTTGACCGACTCCTCGCTGAGCGGGTGCCGCACGCCCTTCGGCCGGCCGGTGGTGCCCGAGGAGTAGAGCATCGTGCGGCCGGCGCGGTCGTCTGCCGGCGGGTCGTTCTCGCTCGCCGCGATGACCGCGTGCAGGTCCTCGAAGCCCTCGATGGACCCCTTGTACGCCAGGGCCTTCTGCACCGCGGGCGCCTGCGCGAGCGCCTCGGTCGCGAGGTCGGCCAGGTCGGCCGACGCGACGAGGATCTTCGCCCCGCAGTCCTTCAGGATGTACGAGACCTCGGCCGGCAGCAGGTGGAAGTTGATCGCGGTCAGGTACAGCCCCGACCGCATGACGGCCCAGTAGACCACGTAGTGCTCGACCGAGTTGGTCGCCAGCAGCGCGACGGTGTCCCCGCGCCGCAGCCCCTGCTCGTGCAACCAGGTCGCGAAGCGGGCCGACTGCTCCTCCAGCTCGGCATAGGTCAGCCGGTCACCGGAGTCGGTCATGATGATCGCCGGACGCTCCGGTGCGATCGCGGCCCACTTGCCTGGGTACATCAGGACACCTCAAACTAGTTCGCAGAGTTAACTATCTGCATTACATCAGACGCGATGAGCTCGAGGTGGTCCAGGTCCGAGAGGTCCAGGATCTGGAAGTACAGCCGCTGGGCACCGGCCTCCTGCAGCCGGCCGACCTTGTCGACGACCTCCTGCGGCGTCCCGGCGAAGCCGTTCTCGCGCAGCTCGTCGACGTCCCGGCCGATGGCGTCCGCGCGCCGCCGGATCTCCGCCTCGTCGCGGCCGACGCACGCCACCAGGCCGGCGGAGAGGGTCAGCGTCGAGCGGTCGCGGCCGATCGCATCGCACGCCTCGCCCACCCGGGCGAACTGCTGCGCGATCTCGTCGATCGGCACGAACACCCGGTTGAACTCCGCGGCGTACTGCGCGGCCAGCCGCGGCGTGCGCTTGGGGCCGCCGCCTCCGACGACGATCGGGACGCCGCCGTCCTGCGCCGGCTTCGGCAGCGCCGGCGACTCGGCGAGGGTGTAGTGCGCACCGTCGTGCGAGAACGTCTCGCCGACCGGCGTGCGCCACAACCCCGTCAGGATCGCCAGCTGCTCCTCGAGGACGTCGAAGCGCTCACCGAGCGACGGGAAGGGCAGCCCGTACGCGGTGTGCTCCCGCTCGTACCAGCCGGTCCCGAGACCCAGCTCGAGACGCCCACCTGACATCTGGTCGATCTGCGCGGCACTGATCGCGAGCACGCCGGGGTGGCGGAACGTCGCCGAGCAGACCAGCGTGCCGAGCCGGATGCGCTCGGTCTCGCGGGCCAGCCCGGCCAGCGTGACCAGGGCGTCGGTCGGGCCGGGGAGCCCGTCGCCGCCGCCCATCACCAGATAGTGGTCGGAGCGGAAGAAGGCGTCGAAGCCGAGGCTCTCGGTGGCGCGCGCGACGGTCAGCAGGTCGTCGTACGACGCACCCTGCTGCGGCTCGGTGAAGATACGGAAGTCCATGGGGCCATCCTTCACCATGCGCCGCGCGGCCCACCGGCGGCTACTTCAGGACGACCGCGTTCGCCGTGGAGCCGACCCCTCGCGGCGCCATCATCGGGCTGCTGACGAGCATGCCCTCGTACACGCCGGTCTCCCGGCAGTCCGCGACGAGGTCGCTGAGGTGCCACAGCTCGCCGAGTGCCATCCCGAAGCTGCCGATCAGCATCTGGTGCAGGAACCCGAACGGCGCGGTGCCCTCCCCGAACGTGGCCGGCCACGACTCGACGGAGTAGTTGTCCGACACCACGGCGGCGCAGTGGATGTCCCACAGGTAGCGGGCCATGTCCTCGCTGTTCTCGATCCCCGGGGAGACGAGGTCGTTCGGCAGGTCGTCGCGCGCCGCCTGGTCGAGGCCGGCGTACCACTGCTCGAAGCCGGTGTAGAGGACGACGATGTCACCGGTGCGGTGCTCGAGGCCGGCGTGCTCGACGGCCGCCTTGAGGTCCTCGACGGTGATCTTGGTGTTCGTGCCCGCGTCGTAGGACTTGCCCTGCTTCTCCATGGTGGCGGGGATGTCGAGGACGACCGCGCGTCCGGCGATGCCGTGCCGCGACCAGTTGATGATCATGTTCCGTTCAGCGGCGCGGATCTGGTCGATCGTCGCGCCGTTGTAGAACGTCCCGAGGTCGTACGCCACGTGCGCGAGCGAGTCCCACTGGCTGCCGCCCTGCGGGAAGAACGCGTCGTAGAAGTCGTCGCACGCGAGGTCGTTGCGGGTGACGAGCAGGTTGTGCTTCGGGTTGCCGCGCTTGGTGTTCGGCGCCGGGTCGTAGTTCGCGTAGGCGTGCTCCAGCGGGAACGCCGCGCCGCGCTTGACCAGCGCCGTCGCCTCGGCGACCCGCTCCTCGGTCAGCAGGTTGATCAGTCCGAGCTGGTCGTCCGCGCCGAAGATGTGCCAGCCGAGGCGTCCGCCGTTCGGGCCCTCGGGAAGTTCGTCGTACGAAGGAATTTGGGTCATGTCGGCAACCTACCGGCCGAAGCACGGCAGCGGAACCTGCCGGTGGAATACTGCAGGAACAAGCCTCGCCACCTGGTTGGGAGCGTCATGGACACCCAGTACTTCGCAGACCCGCATCTCGCCGAGCTGCACGGCGCGGGGGCCGCGCTCGCGAAATCCGCGTTCGTCGGCGCCGACCTCGACCAGCCGCTCTCAGCCGACCAGCTGCGGGTGGTCTTCGCGTCCCTGGCGCCCACCGGCTACCTCGGCGGCCGGGTCGACGAGGCGGACGGCGGCAGCGGGTTCACCGCCGAGGAGTTCGGCGCCCTCCTGGAGGGCGTCGCCGAGGTGGCGCCGTACCTGTCCAACCACAACGTGCAGCGGGAGATCGCCCGCCTCGGCTCGCCGGCGGCCAAGGACCGCTGGATGCCGCGGTTGCTGCGCGGCGACCTGATCGGCACGATCGCCGTCACCGAGACCCAGGCCGGCACGGACCTCAGCGGCGTCGAGGCGACGCTGAGCCCGGCGGACGACGGCTACACGCTCACCGGCCAGAAGCTGTGGGCGGTGCACACCATGACGGCCGACGTGGCCATCGTGCTGGCCCGCGACGCCGACGGCGACCTGGTCCGCGCGATCGTCGACCTCGACCAGCCGTCGGTGCAGCGGCAGGCCATCCCGACCGCCGGGCTGCGCTTCCTCACCTTCGGCCTGCTGGAGTTCCACCGCACGCCGGTCGCCCGCGACGATCTGCTGGACGTCGGCGGCGACGAGGGAGTCGCGCGGATGCTGGCCGCCGACCGCGCGCTCAGCGCCATCCAGGCCACCTCGGTCGCGCAGCGCGCGATCCACGCGACCATCAAGCAGCTGTCGACGCGGCGGATCGCCGGCGAGCCGGTGACCGACCGTGACGCCATCCGGCTCGAGGTGGGCCGGATGAGCGCGAGCGTCGAGGCCGCCCGCGCCTACGCGTATCAGGCGCTGCGCTTCCTGGACGCCGATCAGCGCGGCGTCGACGCGCTGGCCGCGGGAGCGAAGGCGCACGCGACGGAGGTCTGCTCGCAGGTGTGCGCGCGCGCCGTCGAGCTGTGCTCGGCCGAGGGGCTGATCGTCGGCAGCGAGGTGCTGCGGCTGCGCGACGACCTGGAGATGCTGGCCACCGCGCACGGCACCTCGCTCGTCAACGCCCTCGACTGGGGCGAGTACGTCATCGAGCAGTCCCAGATCCGTCGCTGACTCAGCGCCCCAAGACCAAGCAGTCGGTGACCGTCTCGCCGTCCGTGTACAGCTTGACCGTGTCGCCGACCGTCGGCCGTGTCGTCGTCGCCGGGATCCGGTAGTCGTACGTCGCCGGATTGTTGTTGACCGGCCCGTCCCCGCCGCTCGGGACGGCGCGATCCAGCGCGATCGTCACCGACCCGTCCGCGCTCGGCGTCACGGCGGTGACGATGCCGTAGTCGTAGGTTCGCAGGTCGCCCTGGCGGGCGGGCAGCTTCGCCTGCTGCAGCGCCTCCTTCATCGCGGCCACCACTGCCGGCGTGGCGTGCTCGCTGAACAGCACGTAGGTCGGCTTCCCCACGGTCACGAACGTCGCGGTGTCGACCGACGTCCCGTCGGCACACACCCAGTGGTAGCCCCGGTACTCGACCGGGTGCCCATCGGACTGGAAGCTCTCGTACCCGCTCAGCGATCTGCTCCCACCCGACGCCGGCGGGCAGTACTGCGGGTCGCTCGCGTACCCACCGTCGGTGTCGGCGTCGACCGTCTCCTGGCGGCTCACCACCTCGATCGTGCAGGTGCTCCCGTCGTCGCCGAGACAGACGCGCGCCGGATCACCGGTCGGCGATTTGGCCACCTGGAACCCCGGTGGGATCGGGATCTGGGCTCCGCCGTACACACCGGGCACGTACTGGACCGCGGCCGCCGTGCTCGACGCCGAGCTCGCCGTCGCGGTGCTCGGCTGGGTGGACTGCGTGGTCTCCCTCGGCGCGGACGACTGGCTGACGCCACCGGGGCCGGACGACCGGCTGACGCCGCCGGGGCCGGCCGGCCGGGTCTCGCGGTGCTGCGCCGCGAAGGTCCCGACCCCGACCGCGATGCCGATGACGGCCGCGCCGGCCAGCAGCGCGATCCGAGACCTGCGCCATCCACCGTCCGAGCCTGGCGCGCCTACCGGGTCCCCCGGCCGGCCCAGGTCGAGAGGGGGTACCGGTCGATCGTCCGGAAAGGCGTCGCGCGCGTGGCGGGCGAGCGTGGCGCGCAGGTCGTCCTCGAGCTCGCTCATCGGGCACCTCCGAGTGCTTCCTTGAGGGCAGTCATTCCGCGGCTCGTCGACGACTTGACGGTCCCCGCCGAGATGCCCAGGGCACCGGCGATCTCCGCTTCCGACAGGCCGCTCCAGTAGCGCAGCACCAGCACCTCGCGTTGCCGGTCCGGCAGCGCGCGGAGCGCCTCGATCAGCCGGCTCTGCTCGGCCTCCCGCATGAGTCTCGTGTCTGCGGGCGGTCCCTCCTTCTCACCGGCGAGCGCGTGCAGGTGCTTGCGGGCGACGACGGTGTGCCGCACGGCGGAACGAGACCGATTGAGGATCGCCCTTCGCACGTACGCCAGCGCCGCCTCGGGGCGGTGCAGACGGTGCTCGGCCCGATGCAGGGCGAGGAAGGCGTCCTGCACCAGGTCCTCCGCGGCGTCCGCGCTGCCGGTCAGCAGATATGCCAGCCGCACCATTTGGTGCCAGTTGTCCGCGTACAGCGCCTGTACGTCCACGGTGCCTCCCTTCGCCTTGCATCCAGTCGCACGGAGGCGTCGGAAGGTTGTCGGCGCGCCCCATCCGTGTCCCTATCGTGACCTGGGCCTACGGTGTCCCATCTCAGCAGCGAGACGATCTCGGCAGCCGATCGGCAGCCGTTCACCGTGCCGGAATGTCTCATTTCTGTCGGCCACAGGTGGCAGGCTCAGCCCATGAGCGACATCCAGCTGAACGAGTCACTCGTCATGCAGCTCGACGTGCACTGGACGGGGCAGCTACGGCCGCGCCTGCAGGGGCTCACCGACGACGAGTACTTCTGGGAGCCGGTCGACGGCTGCTGGAACGTGCGGCGGCGCGGTACGTCCACGGCGCCCATCGCGGCCGGCTCGGGCGACTGGGTCGTCGAGTTCGAGATGCCCGAGCCCGTGCCGGCGCCGGTGACCACGATCGCGTGGCGGCTGGCGCACATCGTCGTCGGCGTGCTCGGCAGCCGGGTGGCGAGCCATTTCGGGGGCCCGGTGTGCGAGTACGAGACCTGGTCGTACGCCGGCGGCGCCGACGAGGCGCTGCGCCAGCTCGACGAGCAGTACGCCGCGTGGGTCGCCGGCGTCCGCACGCTCGGCGAGGACCGGCTGGCGGAGCCGTGCGGACCGGCGGAGGGTCCGTACGCCGACTACCCGATGCTCGACCTGGTGCTGCACATCAACCGCGAGGTGATCCACCACGGTGCCGAGATCGCCCTGCTGCGCGATCTGTACCGCGCCAGGGGCATCGGCTAGCGAAGCATCCCCAGCTCGCGGGCGCGGGCGAGCGCCGCCGTGCGGCTGGAGACCCCGAGCTTGCCGTAGACGTGCGCGAGGTGGCTCTTGATGGTCGGCTGGCTCAGGTGCAGCTGGGCGCCGATCTCGCGATTCGACAGACCCGCAGCGACGAGCGCCAGCACCTCACGCTCTCTTTCGGTGAGCGCGACGTCGGGCCTGCTTTGCCGCTGCTTGAGGCGATCGGCAACGATCGGCGCGAGAACGACACGGCCCTGAGCCGCCGCGTGAACGGCTTCGGTCAGCGCGGCCGGCGGCGCGTCCTTCAGCAGATAGCCGCTCGCGCCGGCCTCGATCGCCTCGAGGATGTCGACGTCGTTGTCGTAGTTCGTGAGCACCAGGACCGCGGGCGGCCTCGGCAGCCGCCGCAGCCGCCGGGTCGCCTCCGCACCCGAGATGCCTTCCGCGAACCGCAGGTCCATGGTGACGACGTCGACGGGCGGCCTCGCGGTCTGCACCTGGACGATCGCATCGAGCGCGAGTCCGACCTCGCCGGTGATCTCGATGTCCGGGTCACCGGCGAGTACGGCGCGGAGCCCGGACCGCACGATCGGGTGGTCGTCGGCGATCAGCACGCGGATCATGACCGCAGTCCTCGTCCCGGATCGCCGGGCGGCACCGGGACCTGCACGGAGACGAGCGTGCCCTCCCCCGGCTCGCCGACCACGGCGAGGTAGCCGCCGAGCTCGGCGGCGCGAGCGCGCATCCCCGATATGCCGAAGGACCCGTCCGGCATTCCGCCCGGCGCGAGGACGCGGTCGCTGTCGAACCCGCGCCCGTCGTCGCCGATCTCGAGCAGGACGTCGTCCTCGCCGTATTGCAGGACGACGGTCGCCGTGCTCGCCTCGGCATGCTTGGCGACGTTGGCCAGCGACTCCTGCGCGATGCGCAGCAGCGTCGCCTCGATCGCGGTAGGCAGGGTGCGAGGGTGTCCGGCGATCCGGGTGGTCACTCGCAGGCCGCCGCGCGGCTGAGCCGCGACGCGCTCGAGCGCGGTGACGAGCGATCGTCCGGCCAGCGGCGCCGGGGTGAGATCGGCGATGAACGCTCGCGTCTCGCCGAGCGCCGAGGAGGCGGCGTCCCGCGCCGCCTGCAGATGCTGCTCGCGAGCGGCGGGATCGGCGTCGCGTTCGGCCGCGTGCACGAGCAGCTGGATGCTGGAGAGGTGCTGGGCGACGGTGTCGTGGAGCTCGCGGCCCAGCCGCGCGCGTTCCGCGAGCCGCCCGGTGCTGCGCTCGGACTCGACCAGGCGCGCCTGGGCGCTCTCGAGCGCCTCGATGAGCTCGGCGCGCGCGGTGGACTGCGCGATCACGGCACGTAGCCCGATCATCACCGCGACGAGGATCCCGGCGCTCGCGATCGGCCCGATGAACGCGGCCGACGTCCACCCGTGGTGCACGCTCTGGCCGAGCCCGGTCAGCACCGCGAGCGTGATCGCGGTCGCCGTCCCGATCGCCGGCGGCAGCAACCACAGCGAGAGGAAGTAGAGGACGAAGCCGAGGTACGCCGCCTGCCGCGTCAGCACGATCAACCCCGCCCAAGGCAGGCAGAGCGCGATCAGCCAGAGCGCCGATCGCCACCGCAGCGCGGAAGCCGGCCGATCGACCAGCTCGCCGTGGCGGTGCAGGACGACGGCGCCGCCGATGCCGATCAGCACTTCGACGACGGCGAGGGTGACGACGGGGGCCGCGGATTCGTCGCGTGCCAGCAGCGCCTCGACGACCGGGAACGCGAGCAGCAGGGCGAGCACCAGGGCGATCGCGACGAGCATCGCGCGCGACACCGCCAGCACCTCGTCGGTCGCGGTCCTCAGGCTCTTCAGCACGGCACCGATGGTAGGCGGCCGTGCGAGACCGTCGACGCGATCGGGTTTTCCACAGGTGCGCGGTGGCCGGAAAGTTGTCGGGCTTGGCACCTATGTTCTAGTCATGGGCAGCGAGGCGACGAGCGGGGTCATGGCCGACCCGGGCGATGTCGCGCTGGCCGAGATCATCGAGGTGCGCAAGCAGCAGGCCGCGCTGCACC
>NZ_WBKP01000028.1 GCF_009602465.1 Cumulibacter manganitolerans
ATCACCCACGCCCGCCGCCACCACCCGGCCAGCCCGGCCACACCGACAGGCCAGCCGCCCCTCGTGAAACATCGAGGCTAGGCGAAGCGACGTCGAGACGCCCGCAGCTCAGGGTGTGCGGTCCACGGTCACGAGCCGTACGCCGTCCAAGCGGCCGTCTCGGACCTCGGCGGTCATCATCGTGCAGCTCGGTTGCCGCCGTCGGTCGGTCGGCGATCCGGGGTTGAGCAGTCGCAGACCGGGGTTCGCGGTGTCCTCGCCGGCGACGCTGTCCCACGGGATGTGGCTGTGCCCGAAGACGAGGGCGTGCGCGTCAGGGAACATCGCCGCCATCCGCTTCTCCCGGCCGCCGGCCGCACCCGTCTCATGAGTGAGCGCGATCCGGACGCCGTCGATCTCGACCACCGTCGTCTCGGGCAGTCGGCGCCGCAGCTCGTCGTCGTTGTTGCCCCAGACGCCAATTAGCCGCCGGGCCCGCGCCTGCATCTCGTCGAGCAGCTCGGCAACCTGCCAGTCCCCCGCATGCAGGACGACGTCCGCCTGCTCGACGGCGCGCCACACCTGCGCCGGGAGGGCGCGAGCGCGACGCGGGACATGGGTGTCCGCGATGAGCAGCAGTCGAACCGGCGAGGACGGCATGCTCACCAACGTAACCGCACCCGCCCGAGAGATACCGAGCACATCCCACGGTCGACGTCCACTCCGTCCACTGGTCGAGGTCGACTTCATCCCACGGTCACCGTCGACGTTCATCCCATGGTCGACGTCCGCTTTCATCCCACGGTCGACGTCGACTTTGTCCCATGGTCATCGTCGACTTCCTCCGATGGTCGTCGAGCGAGCGGAGCCGATAGGCGAAGCGACGTCGAGACGCCGGAAGCCGCCGATGTTCCCCTTCAGGAACGAACCCGCGCGCTGACGAGGAGCGCGGCCACGCTCAGTGCCGGTGCCGGCGGTGCGCGCTGTAAAGGAAGAAGCCGCCGAGCAGCAGGACCTCGACGCCCGCCAGCGCGACTATCGCGCCCGGTGAGCCGATCTGGGCCTGCTGCCGCGCGCCACTCGGCGAGTTCGAGCTACTGGCCTCCGCCTGATCAGAACGGTCGGTGACAACGGCCGCCGAGGTGCCCGTCGTGCGCCCGTCCGCGGCCGAGGCCGGCCCCGCCAGCACGGTGAGCACGAGCATGACGATGATGCCCGCCAGCGCCAGGTAGCCCCCGCGACCTGCGCGCCCAGCTTTCCCCAAAGCAAGATGCAACATATGAAGTTCCCCCGTATCGCCTTCCCCAAGGCTTGAACCGACCATACCTGGTCGGCCGACCGAATCAACGACCGACACGCAAATCGGTGCCCGTGTTGCAAATGAGTTGCGCACGATGAGTGTGGCTGCGCGGGGCTGAGCGGCGGACGACGGCATCGCCAGCTCGCCACTACAGTCGCGGGCGTGAAGCTGCCGAGGAAGACGATCGCCGCCGTGGCGCTGCTGATCGGGGGTTGGGCCGTCGCGGTCGTCCCGCTGTTCGTCCACCCGGCGCAGCACCGACCGGCGCACGCCGACGCGATCGTCGTCCTCGCGGGGTGCCGCCGGCGAGCGCTATCCCGTCGGGCGGCTGCTCTACTCGTCAGGCGTAGCCGCGGTGCTGACCCAATACGCCACACGAAACCGTCTCATCCCGACCAGGTAGAAACACCGAACGACGTGTTTGGACATCCTTGGGCGGTTTATTAGCGAGTGATTCGGAGGCGCTGCTGCGGCCTCCGGAGAAGTGCGCCGTATGCTCCTGAATCATGCGCGCGCTGAAGGACCCCACACTGGAGTCAGCCGACGCTATGGCCCGGAACGAACGTCGCCTCGACATCCAAGCACTGCGCGGCATTGCGGTCTTGATGGTGGTCGCCTACCACGCTGGACTGCCCGTGCCTGGCGGCTTTCTCGGCGTTGATGTCTTCTTCGTCATCTCCGGTTTCGTCATCATGACCGGTCTGCTCCGTCAGCTCGATCGAAAGTCGACGTTCTCTCTGTCCGTGTTTCTCGGACGCCGGGCGCGACGTCTGCTGCCGGCGCTCGCATTGCTGTTGACCACCGTGTGCCTGGCGAGCATCCTGCTGCAGTCGCCTCTCGGGCCTCAACAGTCAACGACGCGGATGGCTTTGCACGCGACCTTCTGGATTGCGAACGTGGAGGCGTATCGACTCCCGACCGGCTACTTCGACCCGACCGTGGGTACCTATCCCCTGATACACACATGGTCCCTGTCAGTTGAGGAGCAGTTCTACCTGGTCTTTCCGGTGCTCGTGCTAGTCGCCTGGAAGGTGCGCACTTCGGTCAGAACGGTGCAGATCGTGCTAGGCATTGGAACGCTCCTCAGCTTTGCGCTCGCGCAGCTGATGGTCACCGGCGTAGTGAGCGGCGGGCTGTCGGCACCTGGACGGCTGGCTTTCTACGCATCACCGACGCGTGCGTGGGAGTTCGGTGTCGGGGCGCTCCTCGCGACCGCCTGCCGGCCGGGAATGTCCACGGCACTCCGTCATGCCGCAACTCGCCGCACTGCTGCAGTGGGGGGCGTGGTCGCCGTCCTGGTCTCCGCTTTCGCGCTGACGGAAGCTACGCCGCATCCCGGTGCCGCAACGTTGCTCCCGGTTGTCGGCACTGCGGTCGCCATCTGGGCAGGGAGTGTAGGACCTGCGTGGCCGCCGTTTCGCCAACTGGTTTGGGTCGGCGACCTTTCTTATAGCTGGTATCTCTGGCACTGGCCGTTCATAAGCTTCACGGCCGTTCTACTGCCGCCCTCCGTCGTGAACGCGACGGTGGCCGCCGGTGCATCGCTAATTCCAGCGTGGTTGTCATACAAGCATGTCGAGGCTCAGTATCGAACCGGTGGATCGCATGGGTCTCTCCGACCGACGATCATCGCGTCTACCGCCATCTCGATGAGCACCGCGGCTGCAATTCTGCTTACCTTTGGCGCAGGAAACCACTGGTGGTCACCGACGGTCGAGAAGATGTTGGCGCAAACCACGCCATTGCCGATCTCTTACGCTGCTGGCTGTCATGAAGGCGCCGCACCGTCGACGGTCGTCGGCACCGCCTGTGAGTGGAACGCCACCGGGACCGGCGGCGCGGTATACCTGGTAGGCGACTCAAACGCGGCCATGTACTCGGATGGGCTGGTAAAGGCGGCCGAACGAACCGGCGAGCAGCTGTTGGTCACCACTCGCAGCAGTTGCCCTCTGGTCGAGGCAACCGTGATTGCTCCGCGATTCGACAGCACAGCCTGTTCTCATTACGTCGAGCGGACACTGAGCGACCTAGAGCATGCGGCGCCCGCGACCGTCATCACCGCGGCCGCCGGCAACCAAATAGACGATCCCGCCATTGCTCTAGCCGGCCCCGATGGCAAGCTCACCTACAACACGCGCTTAAAAGCAAGTATCTGGGCGGACGGGTTCAAGGCCGCGATCGCGCGCCTCAAGGCAGCAGGACATCGGGTGATCGTGATGCAGGTGATCCCGCACTTCCTTCTCGGTGCCCATGATTACTGGCGTCCGGACAACTGCCCCACCATCAGCACACTGCTCGGCCCGAGTTGGTGCGCTCCGGCGGCCAGCCGCGCGACGATGGACGCTGCCCAGCACTCCGTACTCGCGGCCATCCGAGGCGCCAGTTCGTCCACTGGTGTGGAACTGGTCGACCTGCGTGATCGGCTCTGTCCGTCAGGTCAGTGCAGCGCCTTTCAGTCGGGTGAATGGGTATATCGGGATGGTCGTCATATCTCGCCGTTCGCCAGCGTCGAGTTGGCACCGTTTTTGAGGCAGATGCTTGCGGCCTGAACTGCTGCGGAGTTGCTCCTGACGGACGGGGGCCGCGGGACGTCTGTAACAATCTGTTCCGATCGGCTTCTCAACCCTGAGGTGTCGACGAGCATGTTGGAGGGGTTGCAGATTGTCTGTCCGCATCGTCGACAGCGCCGAAGTCCACGAGAGTGCCACCATCGGAGAGGGTTCCACGATCTGGCATCTGGCACAGATTCGGGAAGATGCTCGGGTGGGGCGCAATTGCATCGTCGGCCGGGGCGCCTACATCGGCAGCGGCGTGACGCTCGGCGACAACTGCAAGGTCCAAAATTACGCCTTGCTCTATGAACCGGCGACCCTTGAGGATGGCGTGTTCATCGGCCCCGCCGTCGTTCTCACGAACGACACCTATCCGCGGGCCGTCAACCCCGACGGCTCCATCAAATCGGCATCCGACTGGGATGCTACGGGCGTCCACATCGCAACCGGTGCATCGATCGGGGCGCGCGCGGTCTGCGTTGCGCCCGTAACGATCGGCGCCTGGGCCCTCGTGGCTGCAGGGTCCGTGGTCACAAAGGACGTCCCCGACCATGCGCTCATCGTCGGTGTGCCGGCACGACGGGTGGGCTGGGTTGGTAGGACAGGTCACCGACTGCGGGAAGAGTCGCCTGGCCGTTTCGCGTGTCCCGACACGGGCACACGCTACATCGAGACAGACGGCGTGCTGGCTGTAGAGGGAAGCTGAGCGCGAATGAAACTAATGAGTGTCGTTGGCGCGCGGCCGCAGTTCGTCAAGCTTGCTCCAATCGCTCACGCGGCGGCCGCAGCCGGAGTTGAACACTTCGTCGTGCATACCGGCCAGCACTACGACGAGCGCATGTCGGAATCCTTCTTTGATGAGCTTCAAATTCCGACCCCAGACATCAACCTGGGCGTCGGTTCCGCTTCTCACGCCGCTCAAACGGGGCGAATGCTCGCCGACTTGGAACCGGTCATGCAGGACGTTCGACCGGACTGGGTACTCGCGTACGGCGACACCAACTCCACGCTTGCCACCGCTGTCTGTGCGGTCAAGATTCACATTCCGCTGGCTCATTTGGAGGCCGGGCTCAGGTCATTCAACCGCGGCATGCCGGAAGAGCACAACCGCGTGCTCACCGACCACAGTGCGGATCTGTGCCTTGCGCCCACTTGGAACGCGATGGGCCACCTGCGCGATGAAGGTCTCGCGGCCCGCAGTGTTCTCGTGGGAGATGTCATGACGGACGTCCTCCTCGCGACCGCCGAGTCGCTCCGCGACTCGCCTTCAGGATCCCCGATCCCGCCGACCGGCGACTACATCATTGCCACGATCCATCGCCCAGCCAACACGGATGATCCAATGCGGCTGCGTGCAATTGTTGAAGCCTTAGCCGCATCCCCGGTGCGCGTCTATCTAGCTGCCCATCCCCGACTGGTGGCGAAGTCCGCCCACCATCGCATTGAGCTGGCCGTCGGCGCGATTACCACGGTTCCACCGCTCAGCTACCGCCAGCTCGTTCAAGCAGTGACTGCCGCGCGTCATGTGGTCACCGACTCGGGCGGCCTCCAGAAGGAGGCATTCTTGTTGGGTGTGCCCACCACCACCGTGCGCCCTGAGACCGAGTGGGTCGAGACGCTCGAGCACTCGTGGAACGAGCTGGTGAATGACCCGAGCCGTCTCCTTGCCAGCGTAGAGCGCCCACGCCCAACGGCTGCCCGCGGAAAGCCTTACGGTGAGGGGCACGCTGCCGCAATGGTGATCGAGACCCTCATCCAAGCGTTCAGGAGCAAGCTATGAATGACTTCATTCCGCCCGCCAAGCCGATCATCGGGGACGAGGAGCGCGAAGCGGTGGACCGCGTTATGCGTAGCGGCATGATCGCCCAGGGACCTGAAGTTGCTGCGTTCGAGCAGGAGTTCGCCGCACACTTCGGGCTCGACCGTGCGTGTGTCGCCGTCAACTCGGGCACGTCGGGCCTACATCTGGGCCTACTCTCCTCCGGTGTGCACGCCGGTGACGAAGTGATCGTCCCGTCCTTCACATTCGCAGCGACCGCGAACTCGGTTGCCCTCACGGGCGCGACGCCCGTGTTCGCAGACATCGATCCAGCCACGTTCTGCCTTGATCCATCGAGCGTCGAGGCGTCGATCACCGACCGTACCGTGGCCATCATGCCGGTCCACCTCTATGGACACCCCGCCGACATGGCTGCCTTGAAGGCGATCGCCGACAGGCACGGACTTCGCGTGTTCGAAGACGCCGCCCAGGCCCACGGAGCATCGCTCAACGGCACACCGGTGGGCGCCTTCGGCGACTTCGCGATGTTCTCGCTTTATCCCACGAAGAACATGACCTCGGGCGAGGGCGGCATGGTGTCGGTCGCCAACCCACGGATAGAGCGCAACCTTCGTCTGTACCGCAACCAGGGCATGGAGCGCCAATACGAGAACGAGGTCGTCGGATTCAATAACCGAATGACCGATATCCATGCTGCGATCGGCCGCGTGCAGCTGAAGAAGGTGAACGCCTGGACGGCCACGCGACAATCGAACGCCTCCTTCCTCAGTGCGAATCTCGAAGGCGTCGAGGCACCGCGCGTCGCCGACGGTGCCGTGCATGTCTTTCACCAGTACACCGTGCGTATCCCCGAGGGCCGTGATCAGATCGCCGCCGCTCTGAAGTCCGAGTACAACATCGGTTCAGGCATGTTCTACCCAGTTCCCAACCACCGACTCGCTCCATTCCAAGTCGATGTCGACCTCCCGCAAACCGACGCTGCCGCCCGCGAGTGCCTCTCACTCCCGGTGCATCCCTCGGTCGATCAGGCCGGACTCGAGCGAATTGTCCGTGCTGTCAATACTCTCGCCAAGGCGGGCGCATGATGTCGGACTTACGCGTTGGTCTGGTCGGTATTGGCATGATGGGCCGCCACCACGCTCGTGTGCTCCGCTCGATCGAGGGGCTTGAGTTGATCGCGGTCGCGGATCCCGCGGGCGACAAGCACGGGATGGCTGGCCAAGCAGAGGTCGTCGCCACGGTCGCCGAGATGGTCTCCATCGGGATCGACATGGCGGTCGTGGCGACGCCCACGATGTACCACCTTGAGGCCGGACTGGAATTGGCCTCCGCCAATGTGCACACCATGATCGAGAAGCCCTTGGCCACCAATGCGGCCGAGAGCAAACAATTGGTCGACGCTTTCGAAGATGCCGGACTAGTCAACGCGGTCGGCCACATCGAGAGGTGCAATCCGGCCCTCGTAGCATTACGCGCACGGTTAGATGAGGGCGAGCTTGGAGATATCTACCAGGTGGCAACTCGTCGCCAGGGCCCTTTCCCCAATCGCATCGCCGACGTCGGTGTCGTGAAGGATCTCGCCACACACGACATCGATCTCACCGCATGGGTGCTGCAGGACGATTACAAGTCAGTGTCTGCCCATACCGCTCACAAGAGCGGCCGCCCGCACGAAGACCTTATCTCCGTGACCGCAAGAACGCTGAATGGCACCGTTGTGAGCCATCTCGTCAACTGGCTCTCGCCGCTTAAGGAGCGACTTACGGTGGTTACCGGTGAGAAGGGCACCTTCATCGCCGATACGCTTAACGCAGATCTGACCTTTCACGAGAACGGACTCGTAGCGACCGAATGGGACCGCATCGCGTCCTTCCGCGGCGTGACCGAGGGCAACAGCACCCGCTTCGCCATTCCGAAACCTGAACCACTGAAGGTGCAGCATGAGGCCTTCCGTGACGCCGTCCGTGGCACGCGCCAGGACATCGTTACCATGCGACAAGGCATGCGCACGGTGCTGGTCGCTGACGCCTGCATTGAGTCCGCTCGCGAAGAGCGCACCGTCGTTATCGATCAGGAGCTCTAACCGTATGAAGATCGCTGTCATCGGCATGGGCAAGATCGGTCTCCCACTCGCTGCCCAGTTCGCCGGGAAGGGCCATGAGGTCGTCGGAGTCGACGTAAACTCCGACACGGTGGCGACCATCAACGCCGGGCACGAGCCGTTCCCCGGGGAAGCTCACCTCGCTGAGCATGTCGCTCGCCTCGTGCCGTCAAAACGTCTCCGTGCCACGACTGAGTATGCGGACGCGGTTCCTCACGCCGACGCGATCGTCGTCGTAGTTCCACTGTTCGTCGACAACGACGGCAACCCCGACTTCGGCTGGATGGACTCCGCCACCCGGGACCTAGCGGCGAACCTGACCCCCGGGACGCTCGTCAGCTACGAGACCACTCTCCCCGTAGGTACCACGCGCACGCGATGGAAGCCAATGATTGAAGAGATTAGCGGGCTGACGGAAGGTGCGGACTTTCACCTAGTCTTCTCTCCTGAGCGGGTTCTCACAGGACGGGTCTTCGAGGATCTTCGGAAGTACCCGAAGCTCATCGGCGGCTTGTCGTCGATCGGCGCAGCGAAGGCCCGGGCGTTCTACGAAGCCGTTCTCGACTTTGATGAGCGGCCAGACCTGGTGCGAGGGAACGGCGTGTGGGACCTCGGGAGCGCCGAAGCCTCAGAGATGGCCAAGCTGGCAGAGACAACCTACCGAGACGTCAACATTGGTCTTGCGAATCAGTTCGCGAAGTTCGCAGAGACTGCCGGGATAGACGTCTACCAGGTGATTGAGGCGTCCAACAGCCAGCCCTACAGCCACATCCACCGTCCCGGAATCGCCGTCGGCGGCCACTGCATCCCGGTGTACCCGCGCCTCTACCTCTCGAATGACCCACACGCCACGGTCGTCGAGACAGCGCGCGAGGAGAATGCGAACATGCCGTCCCATGCTGTTACCCGACTGGCTGAGACCTTCGGGTCGCTCGCTGGCGCACGAGTCGCCGTGCTGGGAGCCGCGTACCGCGGAGGTGTCAAGGAAACCGCATTCTCCGGAGTCTTCGAAACGGTGCGCTCGCTACAGCAGGCCGGCGCCCACGTGGCAGTCCAGGACCCCCTGTATGACGACGAAGAGCTAGAGGCGCTCGGTTTCCGACCCTTTCATCTCGGCGACGAAGCAGACGCCGCCGTTATTCAAACCGACCACCGGGAATATCAGGGTCTCTCACCAGACGACCTTCCAGGCGCATCAGTGGTGCTCGATGGCCGAAATGTCCTGCGTGATGGCCAGTTGGGTGACGTGACCGTCGTCGTAATCGGCAGACCGACCGTCGCTGCGCGATAATGCTACGCAGGCTGCTGGCCGGCTCCAGAGCGCGTCGCGGCTTCTTGGCATTGCTCCTGGGAACTGGATTCGGCAATGCACTCACGCTGATCCTGTCCCCGGTCATAACCCGGCTCTTCGACCCTTCGAGTTTCGGGTCCTTCACTGTCCTCGCAGCCATCGCAATGGTGCTGGCGCCATTGATGTCGTTACGCCTTGAACTGGCGGTCCCACTACCGGAACGTGAGGCGTCGAGTTACGCGATCGTGCATGCGGGCATCGTCATATCGATGGTGCTCGGTAGCGCGCTCTCCGTCGTGTTCTACCTAGTAGGGCCCACGATCGGCGAGGCACTCAATCAGCGTGTCGTCGGCACATGGCTTTGGGTCACACCTGTCATGGCATCCGCAATGGCGTGCTTCTCCGTGCTCAATGCGCTGGCCATCCGCGGGGGTCGATTCACCGCGATCGCCCGGCGCAACGTAGTCATGACCTGCACGACCTTGGGCTTGCAAATCGTGGCCGGAATTCTGGGTTACGGCGTCTGGGGTCTGGTCGTAGGCTTTGCACTGGGACAGGTAGTCGGTGCATTCAGCTTGTTTCTGGGGGCGGGACTCGGTGGAGCCGATGCCGCGGCAGGTCGGCAGTTCCGGCTCGTCCGGGAGACATTGCGGCGTTACCGTCACGTGCCAGCCCTTCTTGCGGTGGCCGGGACGATCAGCATCTTGGGTCTTCAGGCTCCCGTACTCATCATCGCGCACTACTTCAGCAGCGAAGTGGTGGGCTGGTTCGGTCTCACTCAGCGCGTGCTCGCCGCACCCGTCACGTTGATCGGCCTCTCGGTGGCACAGGTCTATCTGAGCGAGGTCGCGCGAACTAGACGCGAGGTCAGCGGTCGAGAGCGCCATTACTTTTGGAAGGCGTCCAAGGCTCTCTTCGCCGTGGGAACCGTATTCGCGCTAATCCTGTTGGCCTTCGGTCCCCTCGCGTTCGGGTCAATCTTCGGCGAACAGTGGCGGACAAGCGGACTGTTCGCCCAGGCGCTGGCGATAGCACTAGCCGCACAGTTGATCGCCTCGCCGCTCTCACAAACCCTGATCGTCTTCGAGCGCAATAGGCTGCAGCTCGCTTGGGACACAGGCAGACTGCTCGCCGTCGGAGGCACGGTCATCGCTACAGGAGAGGCCGGGGGGTCTGCCACCGCTGTCGTCTGGGCACTGTGCCTTGCGCTCACAACGATGTATGCCCTGTCCTGGGATCTCAGCCGCCGAACCTTGCGAGCCGAACACCGCCACCACGACCGCCAATAGGAACGTGCCGAGAGACTCGCGGTCGGCATGAGCCTTCGGAGGAGAGCCGCTACATATGCTGGACCCGCTCCCGCGGCGGCGTGGACATTCGAGCCTCGCAACCGCGCCGCCGAGGACTACGTGGACCCCCACGCGTACACTCCAGAAGTGCTATTGCGCTTCCCAGTGATCGTCGCCTACATCCTCCTGTTGCAGCATGCCTACACAACTTTCACGGCACCCACCTTCGGGTACCTAGGCTTCCTCGCGAGGGATGGAGCGGATTTAGACTACCTGGCTTATGTCGCAACCATCGCCGGAGTCGTAACGCTCTCGCTCGCGCTTCCTCGAAGGGTGACGAGACCTAGCGACTTTGTCCTTTGGTGTGTCTACGTGCTCGCCGTCGTCCCTACCGTTACGGCTGCGCATTATGCCGAAATAGTTACCCCCGCGAAAGCTGTAGCGCTGTCGGTTGCGGTGTGCGCCTGCTTCTTCTTAGCGATCTCGGCGACTCGAAACGGTCCCCGGTTCACCCTGCGCATTAAAACCGTCCCTCCCGCAGTTGCTTGGGGGCTGATCGTCGGGTTCAGCGCCACGACCTACATTTATCTCGCCGTGACGACTGGGCTGGAAATTCGCCTGGTGGGGCTGACGGACGTAAGAGACATTCGCTTCGGGTATCGAGATCTAGTTGCTTCCGCCGGAGCTATCGGATACTTGTTGACTCTGCAATCATACGTAATTAACCCACTACTTATGGCCCGGGGGATCTTCAGAAGGAATTTGGGACTGTTCACAGCGGGCCTTTTAGGGCAGGTACTGCTGTATTCCACCGCCGGTCAAAAGATGTCTATATTGTCACCTTTGGCAGTCCTAGCAATCGCGGCCGCGTACCGTCACCGACGGCGGATCGCCGGCTCGACGATCCTGTACGGCATTACCGGCGTCACAGTTGCGACGATCGTGTTAGACCAAATCCGTAACAGCGGGGACCTTACCGTCATCTTTGTGCAGCGATTGCTACTCATTCCAGGCGCACTGGTGTCAGCGTATTTCGCCATCTTCGACGGGGAGCCGAAGGCACACTTCGCCTTCACAGCACTAATAGGCGCTTTCACCGACAGCCCCTATGATCGGACACCAGCCTTCTACGTTGGCGATGTATTCAACGGAAATCCAGATGTTTCCGCGAACGCGAACTTCTTCGCCGATGGTTTCGCCAATGCAGGGTATGCCGGAATGGTGGTCGAAACTCTAGTATTCGTCTTGATTCTCTGGCTCTTAGACGCAAGCCTTCGTCATCTTCCGATGCCGATCGCGTGCAGCATGTTGGCTCTACCTACACTCTCGCTGTGCAATGTCAGCGCTTTTACTGCGATCCTCTCTCAGGGCATGGCTCTGGTTATGGTTCTCGGTATCATTCTACCGAGGACTGGCTGGACTTCCTCGCCGAAGGCACCGCGGTCGCTTGGACGAAATGTCTCCAGCCATCACCGGCGCGCGTGAGACCGAAGCGGTCGAGAAGCGAACTGATCGAGAGCCGACGGCCAGATCGGCCGACTTGATGGCACGTGCCCCTTGCTCCGACACACCAATTCTAGTGACCCCGATTTTCACGCGTCTCGCTCATGGCCGCTATAAGGCGTTCTGCTTCCGTATCCCACGTGTATCGCGAGAAATAGGCGCTTCTAGCTCTGACGCCCATGGTGCGCACCACATCCAGGTGATCTTGGCACCACCGAATTGCGGTCGCTATCGCCTGAGATGACTCGAAATCCAATGCCACACCGATACCCTCGGAGTCCAGAATTTTGACAATTTCCGGCGAGTACGATGGCGCAAGAGTAGCCAGTCCGGCGGCCATGTACTCAAACAGACGATTCGGCAGGCTTTCGTAGCCCAAATCGCGCTGGTAGGAAATAAGTCCCACATCAAACTGTGCGAGGAGATTCCCCATCGCCTCATGCGGTATACCTGGAATGATCTTGAGTGTGCCCGGCGGCAGATCCGCGGCGCTTGCCGCCACTCGTTCTTTGATCGACTCCGGAGTGGATGCTACCTCGAGCATTAGCACTTCGGTATTGTGCTGATACTCGGTCGGTAGCGATATGAGAGCGTCGATTACTTGAAGGGTACCGTTACCCGATGACGCCTTGCCATGAATGATTTTAAGCTTGCCGCCGTCGCCGCCGTCGACGCCGTCGCGATGCAACGGTTGCTCCGTACCGAACCACGGAGGGGCGAGATTTCGAACGATCACGGCGTTGGGCTGGGCTGCGCAGTACTGTGCGATAACCGGTTCACTTACCCCTATGACTAGATCTACCGTGGCGCATGTCCTAGCGATGCGTTTCCGCAGGAATTCACGCACCGCGCTCGGGGGCGTACCAGGGTACCACCGGTTCAAAAGTGTCCCATGATAACTCTCGTGCACGTCGAACAAAGTCCGGCCGCCGCGTCCCTTAGCCAGTTTCGGTAGCCTTGCGGCGACGTCGGGGTCAGGCGTGTACCACCAATCGACCGAACCAACCAGCCGAGCCGCCCGTACTGCCCGAGATGCACCTTTGAGGCGGTCCATCTTGCTTCTACCCGTCGGAAAAAGACGATAAGTCATGTCTTGGCTTTTCGCCTCCGGGCCCGACGATCCGGCGAGGTCGGGACCGACCCACGTGACCCTGTAACCAGCTTGCATGAACGCGGAAGCTACTCGGCTCGCCACACGAACGTCATCCCAAGGATGCGCTGAAGTCACGATGCAAACGTGCCCGGGCGATTGGTTTCGCTGAACTGACGCCATAGCTATTTCCTTCAGTCGCCGACGGTGTCGTGGACACCGGTGAGATGAACGCCTAACGGCGGCGCGAACGACGGTTCGACGAGCGCGCTACGGAGCATCTCGTCATGCCTGGCGACCTGTGCGGGATCGGCGAACCGCCAGGCGACGTGGCGCGCCGGGATGCCCGCAACGATCTCGTAGGGTTGCACATCCTTGGTTACGACTGAGTTCGCCGCGACGATGGCGCCCCGGCCGATCCGTACACCGCGTCGCACGATCGCTCGATAACCGACCCATACGTCGTCCTCTATGAACGTCCGTTGTTGTTTCGGTCTTCCCGCGAACTGGATCGGTACACCGACAATGTCGAAGTTGTGATCGTCACCGACGATGGCGACGTGTGACGCCAGCATGACGTACCGCCCCAGTTCGACGCCGGGATCAATCTGCGAACCGGGCCCCACGAACCCGAACTCCCCAATCGTCACGTCCCGCGCGACACGGGTACTGCGGTGAACGTACGTGGTCGAGTCGACGTAGCGCAGACGCTTTCCCAACCGATGGATCCGGTTGCGGATCCTTCTGAGTCGCAGGCGAAGTTCGCGTTTCATCGGCTCCCCTTCCTTATGCCGGCCCAGTGGTGGTGACGGCCAGCAGTCGAAACGATGAAGCGCACCACCCGGTTGCTCGTGTCGCCGATCTCGTACCCAAGGGGATGTGAGCTTTCAATGGGCCCGTCGGCGACCGCTATGCCCACCGCGCGCACTACGTCTTCCACGTCCAGTCCCGTCATGATGATCGAGCCGCTATCCAGGGCTTCGGGACGCTCAATTGAGTCCCGCAGGGTGACCGCCGGGAAGCCCAGGATCGAAGACTCCTCGGAGATAGTGCCCGAGTCTGAAAGAACGCAACCAGCTGCTAGCTGGAGCTTGTTGTAGTCGTGGAAACCAAAGGGCTCCATGAAATCTATGCCTGCCAGATCGAGGCCGGTATTCAAAGCTTGGAGTCGCTTCTGAGTGCGCGGATGCGTGGAGACGATGATGCGCCTGCCGAACCTGTCCCTCACCGCAACGAGGCATGTCAGCAACTGGGCCAGGCGCTCAGGCAGATCGACGTTCTCCTCCCGATGAGCGCTGACGAGGAAGTATTCCCCGGGGACTAGGCCCAGCCGGGCCACGGCATCAGAGGCCTCGATCTGTTCACGGAACGCCTCCAGCACCTCCCGCATTGGGGAGCCGGTAACTACGACCCGCCGGGGGTGCAGGCCCTCCGCCAACAGGTTACGCCGCGCATGCTCGGTATAGGCCAGGTTGAAGTCGGCGACATGGTCGACGAGGCGACGGTTCGTCTCCTCCGGCACGTTCTCATCGAAACACCGGTTACCGGCCTCCATGTGATAAGTCGGAACGCCCATACGCTTCGCCATGACCGTGGCGATGCACGAATTGGTGTCACCAAGCACCAGCATGGCGTCCGGACCCTCCTCGAGCAGCACCCTCTCGATTCCGGTCATAACACCGCCGAGAACTGTTCCGAGACTGGACGTATCGACCTGCAGGTAGTGGTCGGGAGCGCGCAATGCGAGGTCGTCGAAGAAGACCTGGTTGAGCGAGTAGTCGTAGTTTTGACCGGTGTGCACCAGGACGTGTTCAATGCCTTCCGTGTCATCGAGCCGCTTGATCACACGGGCCAGCCGGATGATTTCCGGACGGGTACCGACAACAGTCATAACCTTCATGCCGTTGTCTCCTGATGAACCGTCGCGGGGTACTGATCTGGGCTGGTCACGTCTAGCAATTTGTCGGCCCAGAACATGGTGACCAGTTCACTGTCACCGACGTTGCGAATGTTATGCACCCAGAGCGTAGGCATGTCCACGAACGAAGGCTGGTCTCCGCTCAGACGGAACCTCACGACTTCGTCGTGAAACAGACGCCGAAGCTCAATTTCGGCTTCTCCCCTAACGACGAAGAAGCGCTCGACCTTATGCAGATGGTAGTGCTCGCCACGCTTCTCGCCGGGCAGCGTAGTGGACATGAACGCCATGCCGGTGCCGCCGTGTACACGAACCGTCTCGAATAGGCGACCGCGGTTGTCGCTGTGCACCGACGGCGATATCGGCCACATAGTCGGGAAGGCTGCCGCCCTGTATGTGTTGAAAAGGTTACGGCGCATCGCGGTGGAGATGTCTGGCACCTCGCCTCGTTGGGCATATAGCTCGTGGAACTCCTCGAAGCACGTGAGTACCTCACCGATACCGATCGAGTCGGCCTCGACCACCTGGCGCCCGTCGAATCCAAGCGCGCCGATCAACGCCCGAGCCGCATCCTGGGCATGCAACAGCCGGATCTTTCTGTCATTGGTGACTGTTGGGGTACGACCCGATATGACATCGTCCGCGAAAGTAGCCACGAAGGAGTTGTACGCCGGCCGTCCGTGTTCCCCGAAGAGGTTCGGAAGGAGCAAGTCCGCGAAACGACCCCCTGCTGCGCGGACGACCTCGCCGAGGATCTCGCCGGCCCGCGCTTTACCGCGTCCGTACGGATTGTCCACCTCCGCTTGGACCGAGTTGGCGTACACCACGTCCACCGGCTGACCTATTGCGTTCAAAGCCTGCGCCAGGGCACCTGCGATCGCGATATTGCCTTGCTCCACCTCCTTGACTGTCGCGGCGCGGTTGACCCCCGCGATATGAAGGACGGCGTCTACTCCCTCCAGCGCCGAGGCAAGGCGTGCTGGGTCGGCAAATGCCTCACGACCCAACCGCACCGGCTGCATGTCGTGAAGCGCGCGTAATCGGCACGCGGTATGCCATCCGAGGAATCCGAAGCCGCCGGTGACCGCGACTCTCCGCTTACTCATGGTGATCCTCACGCGCAAGAAGGACGTAGCAATTCATTCGCCGTCCCTCGGTTGTGTCGTACTCCCCTGCTAGCTTCCAGCCGCTACGAAGGTAGAAAGCGTTCGCGCTGTCGTTGTCGACGTGATCTGTCACAAGGTAGGCACCCATCTCACAACTGCGCACGATCGCCTCGAACCGGGTGATGAGCTCGGTTCCTGTACCTCGCGACTGTGCTCTCGGATCGACGCATATCGAGCTGAGCAAGGCCCCGCCCACATCGAGCGGAACCTGCCCTCGGTATACCAGTCCCCTCACGAGTCGTGGAAGTCTACTTGGCCGCCGGAGTACCGCCAACGCGGTGGCGGCTGCGAACCCCACGAACCGTCGTTTCAGCAACCGCGAGAAGAATCCCCGTGGCTCCAGGGTTCCTACGACGACGCCTGTGACATCCCCGCCAGCTGTTTCCGCGACCACGGTGACAGCATCAGGGTCGTCGAGGAAACCGCGGTAGAACTCGCGCAGGAAGCGTGGTCCGAGCTGGCTGAGGAAGAAGTCGGGGAAGGCCTGTAGGTGCAGCTCCGCGCAACGCTTTACGTCCTCAGATTGGAGTGGGCGAAAAGCAAGATCAGTCACTCGTCCTCCGATTGGCGGCCGCGGTAAGGAGCGTCTCGATACGCTCAATACCTTGGTTGTAGCTGAATTCGGCGTCATATAGCAGTCGCGCCTGCGTGCTTCGCTCCGCGAGCGCCCCACGGCCGTTCGCGGCAATCTCGCGGAGGTGCTTCTCTAGTCCAACGTCGTCGCCCGGAGCGACAACCCATCCGCCGCCGCGCCTAACGACGTCCGCAACGTCCCCCACCAGTGCCCCAATAATCGGACGCCCCGTTGCGAGCACTGCCTGAACTTTGCTTGGCATGGTGACGCGCGCGAGCGGGTGGTCGTTCAGCCCGACGTAGTGCACGTCGGCATCGGCGTTCAGCGCGCGCATGTCTTCGGCGTCTAGGCGGCCCAGAAAATGGACGTTCGTCGCGCCGGCCCGTTCGGCCCGCTCACGCAGCTGTGACTCGTGCGTGCCAGAACCTGCGATCAGAAATGTCACGTCGACATCGGTGATGCGAGGAGCCGCCGTGATGAGGGTGTCTAGATCCTGCGCTCCACCAAGCGTGCCTGCGTAGACAATCGCCAGAGTGTTATCCCGCAGATCCCAACGCCGTTCTTTAGGTGGCTCGAGTGGGACGTGTACCGACTCGTCGGCCCACATCGGCGCATACGCGAGCTTCGCGCGATTGACTCCCCGCGATTCGAGCAAGTCACCGACGCCCGGTGAGATGTAGGCAACCACATCCGCGGCATCATAGATACGGCTGCACCACGACCCCAATACTCGCCCGATCGGCTTGCCTAGTCGACCGCCGAGGCCGCTGGCAGTAACGGTGTCCGGCCAGAGGTCGAGTGCGTGCACGACGACGGGAATCCGGCGGTGCCGCTGAAGACGGAACATCGGCAGGCTGACGGTCACCGGCGAGTAGTTCACCCATAACACGTCGACGTCTTCAAGAACATCCAGGCCCGAGGCGACGGCAGAGGCGGCAAAACTGGCGTAATTGGCAATGCGTCTCAAAGCAGAAGCATCGTGACTTGGATAAAGTGCGACGCGACGCACGTGGATGGCGTCTGATATCTCATCCAGGCGCCGACGCTGCTTGTATCCCCGCGCGATCCGGCCGTGCGGGTAGTTGGGAAAGCCGGTGAGTACGCGTACGTCGTGGCCGCGCGCAGCCAGGCCCTCCGCGAGACCGGTCGGCAGGGCGGCCGGACCGGACTCAGGAGCGTACCACTGAGTGAGGAGGCCGATCTTCATCCACAATCCTTCACGAAAGGTCGACCGCAGGCATGCTTTCCAGTTCGCACCGAACCTCAACCACCCAGCGTTCGCCGGACGGTTTCAGCAAGTACCTTAAGGTCACCGATAGTCGACCGCTTCTGCACATACTGCCGGTACAGGGCAACCTTTTCGGGCAGAATTCGCTCTATGTAGAAGCGTTCTGGATCTTCCTGGGTCGCCAGAATCTCGGCCTCGCGGCGGAACGCAACGGACGCCGGGTCGGTAATGCCCGGCCGAACGGACAGAATCACTTCGCGATCCTCGGGCGGCCAATGTGCGACGTACTTCGCGACCTCTGGACGCGGGCCTACTAGGCTCATCTCGCCCCGAAGGACGTTGACCAACTGAGGCAGTTCGTCAAGTTTCGTCGAGCGGATCAGTCGGCCAACGCGCGTGATCCTCGAGTCCCGTGCGGATGTCACTTCAGGACCGTTCGTGTCCACACGCATGGATCGAAACTTGAGGATTTGAAAGGTCTTGCCATTCTTGCCCACTCGAAGCTGCCGGAACAGCGCTCCACCTGGCGATTCGAGTTGAACCGCCACGGCGACAGCTGCCAGCAGCGGGCTCAATACGACCAGTGCGCCGGCCGCAACGATGACGTCGACTACTCGCTTGGACATAGCCCACCGTGCACCTCTTGAACCGCCTGAATAACACGCTCGACTTGCCCGTCGGTCATTGCCGAAAAGATAGGCAGACTCACCACTCTTCCGAACTCGCGCGACGCCACCAGAAAGTCGTCGGGTGTATATCCGCCTCTCTCCCGCCAGTACGGCTGTAGGTGTAGCGGGATGAAGTGAACGCTCGTGCCGACGCCTCGCGCGGAAAGACCACTGATGAAACAGTCACGAGTTGCCTCGTCCGCACACCTCACGACGTATAGGTGCCAGGCGTGCTTGCCGTCGGCTTGCTCAGTCGGAAGTTCTAGGCCTAGCCCCGTGAATGCCTCCGTGTACCGGGCACTGATCGACTCACGCCTCAAACGCATCGATTCCGCTCGGCGCAGCTGCACAAGGCCCATTGCCGAGGCCGGATCGGTCAAATTGTATTTGTAGCCCGGCGCCACTACCTCGTAGCGCCAGGGTGAGCCCGTGGAGCGGTAACGGTCGAAGGCATCACGACTAATGCCGTGGAGGCGCATAGTCCGCGCACGCCGAGCGACTTCGGGCCTGCGGGTCACCAGCATCCCGCCCTCACCGGTCGTCATGGTCTTCGTCGCGTAAAAACTGAAGACCGTTGCGGCCGAGTCCCCGCCGCCGACTCGATCCGTCGCCGATGATGCAGGGAATGCGTGGGCCGCATCCTCGACGACCTCCAACCCATTAGTGGCGGCGAAGTCTGCCAGCTTGCGATAATCGACCGGCCGACCAGCGAAATGCACCGGCATGATCGCCTTAGTCCGATCGCTGACACGCTGCGCCGCCTGGTCGAGATCGACGTTGAGTGATTCGTGTTCTACGTCGATGAGCACCGGTTCAGCGCCCAGATATCGAACCACTTCCGCCGTCGCCGTGAAGGTCCACGTCGGCACGAGTACCTCGTCACCAGGTCCGACACCGATCGCTTCGAGCGCAAGATGCAGGCCCGCAGTGGCCGAACTGACAGCGACCGCTTCAAGTCCATTGCCCAGAGCCTCGGCGAACTTCTCCTCGAATTGTCGTGTCAGCGGACCGGTACTGACCCACCCGGATCGAATGGCGTTCGTCACCGCTTCGATCTCCGCGTCACCTACGTCCGGCAACGCGAAAGGAAGTGGTTGTTCCATCAGGCGCCCCGTCCGATTAAGCGCTGAAACGCGGGCAAACTGGTCAGAAGCGTCTTCACGCCCTCTACGTCGAGCCTCGTGGTGTTATGCGAGTGGTAGTCCTCAACGTGGCTTGTCACGAGCTCACCCTCGTTGTAGAACTGTGCGTAATTCAGATCGCGAGCATCGAGCGGGACGCGATAGAAGTTCCCTTGGTCGTCAGCTCTCACGAGTTCCTCCCTTGTCGCGAGCGTCTCGTACAGCTTCTCGCCGTGGCGTGTACCGATCACACGCAGCCGAGGTTCCACGCCCATCAGCTCAGAAACGGCGATCGCTAGATCTTGTACGGTGCTAGCGGGAGCCTTTCGCACGAAAAGGTCGCCCGGCGAAGCGTTAACGAACGCGTGCTCCACTAGATGCACCGCCTCGTCGAGCGACATCAGGAAGCGGGTCATACCGGGATCTGTGATCGTGAGGGGCTGCCCTTGTCGGACCTGTTCGACGAATAACGGAATTACCGACCCACGCGACGCCATGACGTTGCCATACCGCACTGTCGACACAATCGTGTTGGAGTTTGGATTGTTGCGCGCGAATGCTTGCGCTGTCTTTTCCATCATTGCCTTGGACATGCCCATGGCGTTGATCGGATAGACTGCCTTATCGGTCCCGAGACACACCACAGCCTTGACGCCGTTTGTGTGCGCGGCCTCAATAACGTTTGCGCTGCCGATTACGTTAGTCCGGACGGCCTCCATGGGAAAGAATTCACAGCTTGGAACCTGCTTGAGCGCCGCAGCGTGAAAAACGAGGTCGGCGTCCACGAAGGCACGATTGACGCTCTCCTGGTCTCGTACGTCCCCGATATAGAACCGAACCCTTTCGCTGGCCAGACTCGATCGCATCTCGTGCTGCTTTAATTCGTCGCGGCTGAATACCCGGATCTCCGTGTCTGGACTGCTACGGAGAATCCGCCTGACCACCGTGGAACCGAACGACCCTGTCCCTCCCGTGACCACGATGACGTTGGCGTTCTCCAAACCATTGGACACTTCGTCTGCTCCGTCTTATTACGGCCGGCCGATCGCGCCGACGATGACTCGAATCTTGCTTCGCGGTGTCTGCGGAAGGTGGACTAGGCCTTCGCTGGGGAAACGTCCTGTGCCTGGTCGTTGAGACTCATCGACGCGCACACGTCGCGGAGCATCCCTCGCGCGTCCGCGGACGACCGTGCGGCAATCCACTCCGCGATCTTGGGGTTCACTGGCGGGACGTCGACGTGCGAGATAAGGGGATGCTTGTCGCGACGCTCGGCCTCCTCGCTCGCGACCAGATCCTCGTGCATCTTTTCGCCGGGGCGCAGACCCGTGTACGTTATCTGGATCGACTTGCCCGATTGCGCGATAAGCTGCCTGGCGACGTAGTCGATCTTGATCGGTTCTCCCATGTCGAGGACCAACGCTTCGGCGTCCGCACCCACCGCCGCCGCTTGGATGACCAACTGCACCGCCTCGGGAATCGTCATGAAGTACCGGGTGATATTCGGGTGCGTGACGGTGACCGGACCGCCCGTGGCGATTTGTCGTGCGAACGACTCCAGTACCGACCCGCGGCTGCCAAGCACGTTGCCGAAGCGCACGCTTAGATAAGTTCCGGAGGTGCGGCCGGCGATGTACGAGGTGAGTCCCTCTGCAACGCGCTTCGTGTAGCCGAGGACGCTTTCGGGATCAGCAGCCTTATCCGTAGAAATGTTAACGAACTTGCTGACACCTTGCCGCTCCGCGGCAAGCAGGACATTCAAAGTACCGAGCACATTGGTCTTGATGCCCTCGACCGGGTACTGCTCGAGCATTGGCAGATGCTTGAGGGCCGCCGCGTGGAAGACAACTTCCGGTTTCCGGGTAGCGAAGATCGCGTTGAGCGCCTCCGAGTCGCGGATGTCGCACAGGAGCATGTCGTCGGTGTCCAGAAGCCCGTGACCGTAGATGCTCAGCTGAACCGCATGCAGCGCCGACTCATCACGATCGAGCATGTAGAGCCGCTCCGGGCTGAACTTGCTGATCTGCCGGCAGAGCTCCGACCCAATCGAGCCACCCGCGCCGGTAACTAGTACTCGCTTGCCAGTTAGGTAATCGGCGATGGAACCGAGGTCGGTCTCGATCTGCTTACGGCCGAGAATGTCGCTGAGATCGATATCGCGCAGATCGCGGATCCCGGCCCGCCCGTGGAACAGCTCAGTGACCGACGGCAGTACCTTGACGTCGAGGCCCACGGGGTGGGCGATGGCGGAGATGCGCTGGAACAGCTCGCGTCCGGCCGATGGGATGGCCACGACGACCGAGTCGGCGTCGTACGTCTCCGCCACGGCGACGAGGTCGTCAATTCTTCCGCGTACCGGGACTCCGCCAATCTTCAAGTGGCGCTTAGCGCGATCGTCGTCGACCATCGCGACCGGCAGCCACGGGCTGGTCCGGGTCCCCAGCATCGACCCGATCACCTGGCGACCAGCATCACCGGCTCCTACGACGACGACCCGATGGTCCCGATCGGCGGCTGCACGGCGATCCTCGGTCGTCACCAGGCTGCGGAACGCCGCACGACCCAGCAGCATGAACAGCAGCGCCACGAAGGCAGCGATCAGCGGCACTGTTCTTGGGACAACCTGGAAAAAAAGATTCAGGATGGATACGGTCGCGCCGGCGGTGAGCGCCACAATCCCGAGCAAGATCGTTTCATCAACCGTGGCGACCTTCGCACGGCCCTGATGAACCCGCGTTATCCGGCCCAGCGCGAGGAATACTACGATAAGCGTGGCAGCGAGAAGGACCACGCCGTCCCAGGACACGGCTTGAGGATCGAACTCTAATCGCCCAACGGCAGCGATGGCGGAGGCGACGCACCACAACACGACGTCGAAGAGAACGAGCGTAATCATCCGATGGCTACGTAGAAGCGAGCTCACGGGTGCTGCTGACCGCACACAACCGTCCCCCTCCCGGTGCTTGCGCTATTTCACAAACACACCAGACGTTACAGAAGACGAACGGATCGGACCATCCTATGGCCGATGTTTGAACGCGGAACTACGTCACAATTTGGTTGATCACCACGTGTCGCGTTAGGCAGCCTGACCTGGAATACTGCCTGAAGACCAGGAGCCGTTAACGTGGATGCGACGTGGTGGCCGGTGAGTGAAGAAGGCGGTTCTGTGGAACTTCGCGATTACCTGCGGATCATCCGACAGCAGTGGCTGCTGATCGCGTCGTGCGTGTTAGTCGCGATCGCCGCTGCTTCTGTCTTCACGCTCCGCGCTACCCCGCAGTACCAGTCAACCGCCGCGCTATTCATCTCGACACCGCAGAGCGATGGGTCCGCGGCATACCAGGGCAGCCTGTTCTCGCAACAGCGCGTCGCCTCCTATGCCGACCTGATCAAGGGCAAGCAGATCGCGCAGCGCGTCGTCGACAAACTCGGCTTAGATGAGTCCGCGGGAGCACTCGCCAGCAGAGTCAGCGCGAGCGTCGTCAAGGACACGGTCATTCTGAATGTCACGGTTCAGGATTCCCAACCGCAACGGGCGCAGAAACTTGCCGAGGCAATCGCCCAGGAGTTCACCGTCTTCGTCAGCGAGCTCGAGACGACCCCTGGTTCCGAGAATGCGCCGATCAAGGCGACAATCGTCGATCCGGCGACGGTCCCGGTGTCTGCCGTCAGTCCTCGACCGCTGAGCAGTCTGGCCCTCGCGATCGGTCTAGGGCTCATCGTCGGCGTTGGTCTTGCGGTGCTGCGCGAGATGCTGGACAACACGGTCAAGAACACCGACACGTTGCGCGAGGTCTCGGGCGCGGCGAACCTCGGCAGCATCTTCTACGACGGGAAGGCCGCCGCGCGGCCGCTGGTCACCCAGCTCGACTCGCACGCGCCGCGCGCCGAGGCGTTCCGCGTGCTGCGCACCAACCTGCAGTTCATCGACGTCGACAGCGACAGCAAGGTCTTCATCATGACGTCGCCGTTGCCTGGCGACGGCAAGTCGACCACGGCCGTGAACCTGGCGATCACCCTCGCCCAGGCCGGCCAGCGCACTCTGCTCATCGAGGGCGACTTGCGTCGCCCGAAGACCTCGGAGTACCTCGGTCTGGAGAGCAAGGTCGGCCTGACCACCGTGCTCATCGGAAAGATCGACCTGGACGACGTCATCCAGCCGTGGGGGGACGACGGTCTGCACGTGATCTCCTCCGGTGCGATTCCGCCGAACCCGGCCGAGCTCCTGCAGTCGCGACAGATGGAGACCGTCCTCGACCGGCTGCGCCGCCACTACGACGTCATCCTCATCGATGCTCCCCCGCTGCTGCCGGTGGCGGACGCCGCCGTCCTCGCCCGGCAGGCCGACGGCGCGATCCTCGTCGTCCGGCACGGCAAGACCACCAAGGACCAGGTGGTCGCCGCGGCCGACCGGCTGCACTCGGTCGACGCGGAGCTGCTCGGCACGGTCTTCAACCGCACGCCGAGCAAGGGCAACACCGGCTACGGGTACGGCTACGGCTACGGCTATGCGCCGTCGGACGACGCCGACATCCTCGCGGACGCATCGTTCACGCGCTCGAAGCGTCGCGCCGCACCCGCCGACAGCGGTCAGCTTCCGGCGGCCAAGCCGGCACCGGAAATGGTGGCTCCCGCCCACGACGCGGTCGTCGGCGACCACCACATCCCGTCACGGTCCGAGCTGGGCCTCGACGGCGATGCGGCGCCGTCCGCGCCGCGCGCCCCGCGCCGGACCGGACAGTTCGAGCAGGTGCCGACCCATCTGCAGGAGTCGCGTGACCGCACGCGCCGTCCGCAGCCGCCTACCGAAGCGGCGTCCAACGCGCCGGCGGGTCCGGTCGATCGTGACCTGCAGGCGGCCGGCCCCCGCGGCGCGCGCACCGGACGCCGCTCGGTCGGCGACTTCCTCTCGCAGGATCCGGGCGAGTAGTTCCGCTCCCGCCGGGGACATTTCCTGCTCCCGGCGTCTCGACGTCGCCTCCGCCTAGCGGCTCCGGCTCGCTCGACGACCAATGGGGTGGCTCGGTCGGCGACCATTGAGTGGCGCCGCCGGTGGTTACACGGTCGTCGAGCGAGCGAGGAACGAGCGACGTCGAGACGACGTGAGTCCAGAGGATTCCGCTCCCGCCGGGGACATTTCCGGCTCCCGGCGTCTCGACGTCGCCTCCGCCTAGCGGCTCCGGCTCGCTCGACGACCAATGGGGTGGCTCGGTCGGCGCCCATTGAGCGGCGCGGCCGGCAACCGTGGGGTGGCTCGACGACCACTGGGGTGACTCGCCGGGCGCCGGTGACCGTGGGCCGTCAGGGGTGGGTGCAGGTGGCGAGGGCTACGGCGATCTGTCGGACGCAGGCGTGGATCTCGCCCATCGCCCGGTCGTGCTGAGCCGTGGTCCCGCCGTACGGGTCGGCGACATCGAGGTCGGTGAGCCTCCGGCCGCCGCGGTGCCGGTAGGCGCTGGCGACCAGATCGGTCGCCGACAGCTGACCTTGCGCATCCACGGCGTCCGCCGTGCCGGGCAACGAGGCCAGATGGGCGAACTCCTTCATCGTGAAGGTGCGACGCAGCGCCCGCGGATAGGTCTCGACGACCTCGCTCCGGTGCTCCCGCGTCGCGGTCAGGATCAGCGATGCCGAGTCGACGATCTGCTGGGTCAGCGGACGCGACTTGAACCCCCGCGCCGTGCCGCCCCGACGCTCCAGCGCCTCGGCCGCTGCGGGGTCCATCGGCTGCGCAATCCAACCGCGGACGCCGGCCGAGGAGATCTTCAGGTACAGATCCTCCGACAGATCACGCCTCGACAGCTCGAGGGCGAGCAGCCGCTCCGCACCCGGCGAACGACAGATGTTCGCCGTACACACCATCAGGATCTGGAAGGGGTCGTCCCCGCTTTGGATCGGCTCGACGACCGGTCCTAGCTCCACGTAGCGCCGCCGTCGCTGCTCATGTGCGCCTTCCCGTCGACCGTGGCGAACACTCGCTGCCCGATCGCATCGAGGGCCTGCGGCTGGCTGCCCTGGATGCATCCGACCGGTGTCCAGGTGGCGCCCCCGTCGTTCGTACGCCGCACCTCGGCCGGGCACTGCTGCCCCACGGCCAGCGCATAGCCGTTCGACTGGTCCAGGAACGACACGCTCACCACGCCGGACGGAGCGCCGGCCTGCTGCCACTGCGCCCCGCCGTTGGACGACGACCGCACGCTGCCGTCGCTGCACGCCACGAACGCGGACTGCTTGCTGACCACCGACAACGCGACGGGCGTGCAGCCGACGTCGCCGGCGTTCCCGCCGGGGGCGACCAGGCCCTTGCCGCCGGGCTTGAGGTACCAACTGCCGTCGGCCGGACCCTTCGACCAGGTCTTTCCGCCGTCGACCGACTGGTACAGCGAGACCGCGCAGCTCTCATCGGCGCCGACGTACTGCAGGTTGGCCTGCGACTTCGCGATCACCCGGAGCACCTCGCGGGCGCCGTCACCGACCTGGTTGAACGACTTGCCGCTGTCGGTCGACAGCTCGATCTTCGCCTCGTTGCCACCCTGGCAGGCGCCGGCGGTCGCGCGGAGCACGGTCCCGTCGGAAGCCATCGACAGCAACGCGCTCGCGGGAGCCTGCTGACCGGGCGCCGAACTGCCGGCGGCGCTGCTGGAGCTGCCGGCCGAGCGGCTCGCACTGCCCGAGGTCGCCGGGCTCGAGGTCGCCTGCGTGGTCGGATCGGCTGCGCCGGCCGCCGGGGCGCTGGTGTGCCGGAACGCGAGATAGACCAGGACGAGGTCGACCACCGCGAATGCGGCAAGCGCGATCGGCGCCCAGTTCTTCTTCATGACGTCGCCCCGGTCTGATCTGGTGTGACAGGAAGTATCTCTTGGGACAATACCGGTCGGGCTGCGCGGAGGATCACCGCAACAACGCAGGTCGGGCTGCGATTCTTCTTACGACATCCCATAGCCACAGGTCGCGGCCCTTAGAGTTGATTGTCGAGCACCGCCGTACGCCCCGAGCCGAGGAGCAGCCACGCATGGCCAAGCATCACGACGATGACGAGGACGCCCTGCGTCTGGAGGACCTCGCCGGTGACGACTCGGACTCGTACCGCGCGGACTCCGCGCCGGCCGGCCGGCGCAAGAACTTCTTCGGCCGCCACAAGGTGCTCACCGCGTTCCTCGTGCTGCTCGGACTGCTCGTCGGCAGCGTCGTCGGATTCGCGGTCTACCTCAACTCCAAGCTGTCGGACGTCGACACCTACGTGAGCAAGATCGACGAGAAGGACCGCGTCCCGAAGGTCGACGTCCCCGCCGGACAGAAGGCGCCGATCAACATCCTGCTGCTCGGCGCCGACAAGGCGAGCGGCAAGTCGATCGCCGAGCTGATCGCCGCCGGCAAATGGGCGCCGGGATCGATGCGCTCGGACACCATGATGCTCGTGCACATCCCGGCCGACCGATCCCGCGTCTACCTGATGTCGTTCCCCCGTGACTCGTGGGTCAACATCCCCGGCCGCCAGGGCAAGGACAAGATCAACGCCGCCTTCTCGTACGGCGGACCGGACCTCGCGTTGAAGACGATCGAGCAGTACTCCCAGGTGCACATCGACCACGTGATGATGATCGACTGGAACGGGTTCAAGGACCTCACCGACGCCCTCGGTGGCGTGACGATCAACGAGCCAGGCGTCGGCACCCACAAGATGAACGGCGAGCAGGCCCTGGCCTACGTGCGCACCCGCTACACGCTCCCCAACGGCGACTTCGACCGCGTGAAGCGGCAGCAGAACTTCCTGCGCGCGATCATGGCGCAGACGGTCGACAGCATCTCCGTCACCGACCCGTTGATGCTCTCCGGCGTACTCGGCGCCGTCGCCAACAACACCACGGTGGACGCCGACTTCACGCCGTCCGTCATGCGCGATCTGGCGTGGGAGATGCGCGGTATCAAGACGCAGAACGTCTCCTTCTTCACCGTGCCGACCAAAGGCACTGGCATGGAAGGGGCGGCGTCCGTGGTGTACCTCGACGACGCCCGCTGCAAGGAGCTGTTCACCGCGGTCAACAACGGCCTCCTGCCGCAGTACATGAACAGCCACAAGGTCGACTCGCTCCCCGACCCCAGCAACGTCAACTAGCGCGCCTCGCTTCATCCGAACCACCACCTGCCGGCACCCCGCCCACCGGCGGTGTGCGGCCGGCTTCGCGGTGGGCGGCCGGCTGCGCGGGCGGCCGGCTGCGGGGCGGCCGGCTGCGGGGCGCTGGGCGTTGGCAGGCTGCTCGCCATACCGCGCTCCCGCCGTGCCGGCGGCTCGGCGGTTGGCGCTCCTCGTACCCGCGCTCTCGCGGTGGCTTCGACCCCGCTGACGCTGGTCGCGGTGGCTTCTGCCCCGCTCTCGCGCCGATAGCGGGGTGCCACCCACCGCATCGATGGGGAGTCGGGCACCTTGACACGTGAAGCCGGCCCCTCGAGACACGTCGTCCCCCTGCGGGTTTATGCATCCCCGCCTGGCCAGCCCGGGCGCGAGTGGCGACGTCGGTCATCTCTCTCCGTAAATTTTTCGCCGATCCTCTTGCGCATTTATTCGAACGTATGTACGATTAATTCAACGCTTCGAGGGAAGGGGGTTCGCCATGGACGAGCTGTCCGGCTGGGCCGACCCCGTCGCGTACCTCACGCGCACCACTTCCTCGAACAGCGAGGCCCCCGGGGCGAGTGACAGTCGATCTGGGGCAGCCGGCGATTCGGTCGGCCAGAGCGGGCGCTCGGCCGGTGCGGGCGACGCCGGACGGACGCCTGTATCCAGCGGGGACGGCGGGTGGGCGCCGGCGTGGGGCACGGACTTCGAGTCGTCGCCGGGCGCTGTCGAGCTCGATGCGGAGATCGCCGAGCTGCTCGGGCGGCTCCGCTCGGGCCTGGACGGACTGTTGGCCATCGGCGACCGCGGCGACTTGATGGCGCTGGGGCCGCGCCGGCTGATTGGGGTGATCCAGGGGTTCGAGGCGCACCGCAACGCTCTGGCCGCGGTGGACGCGCTGCTGGTCGAGGCCGCCGGCGAGGAGCGGCTCGCCGCGCACCTGACGGCGCCGACCCTGCCGTCGGCATTGTCGCGGTTGGTGAAGATCTCCCCCGCCGCCGCAGCCGCGCGGGTTCGCCAGGCGGAGCAGATCCTGCCGCAGCATGCCTACAGCGCCGGGACGCTCGAATGCGAGCGTCCCGCGCTGCGCGACGCCGTCCGCGCCGGTGTCCTCAGCTGTGATCAGCACGCGGTGATCAGCAGCGCGCTGCGAAAGCTCGCCACCAACCCCGAGGTCCAGGCCGAGCAGCTCGAGCAGGCGGAGAACACCCTGGTCGAGTTCGCGGCCTCGCTCACCCCGGATGAGCTGAAGCAGGCCGCGCGGGTGATCGACGACTGCCTGCTTCCCGACGGGACACTGCCGAGCGAAGAGCTCACCCGCGCACGGCGTGGGCTGCACCTCGGACCGGCTCGCCGCGACGGCACCCACCACCTCACCGGCAGCCTGACCCCGGAGCTGCACGCGAAGCTCTCGGCGATCCTGTCCCCGCTCGCGGCTCCGAAGCCCTCGAACGAGCACGGCGCGGACCGGCGCAGCGCCGACCAGCGCCAGCACGACGCGCTCGAGGAGATCGCCGACCGAATGCTCGACAGCGACGCGCTCCCGCGCACCGGCGGGGCGAAGACGACCATCCACGTCACCATCTCCCTCGAGCAGCTTCGCCGCCGCCTGGCGGAGATGCGTCGCCGCGATGCGGCGCTCGGTGGCTACCGGGGCAGCGCCGACCCCGCCGCCTCCGGCCACCGATGCGGGTGGCTCGCCGACACTCCGACCGGCGCGGGTCTCGACGGCGCGCTGAGCCCTAACGGGGCTCGCCACGACAATGCCGAGCCGGCCGGAACAGAGCCGAATGGTTCGGGACGGCGAGGGGCCGGGCCGGACGGCGCTGAGCCGTGGACGCCCGGTGGGTGGAACGGCGGGCGGTTCAACCTCAGCACGTTCCAGGAGCGCGCCGCGGCGACCACGACGTTCGGCACGCAGCTGTCGGCCAGCGAGCTGCTGCGCCTGGCCGAGCAGGCCGAGATCATCCCGACCTTCGTCAACGATGCAGGCGGCGTCCTGGCGTATGGACGGGCGCGGCGCTTCGCCTCACCCAGCCAGGTCAAGGCCCTGGTCGGGCGCGACAAGGGTTGCTCCTTCCCCGCCTGCACCGCGCCACCGGAGTGGTGCGACAGCCACCACATCATCGAATGGTGGCGCGGCGGACGCACGGACATCGACAACCTGACCTTGTTGTGCGGCTACCACCATCGGGAGTTCCTGCAGCGTGGCTGGAGCGTGCGCATGCACGACGGCATCCCCCTGTGGATACCGCCGCCGTGGATCGATGCCGATCGCAAGCCGCAGGTCAACACGCGCATCGCGGGACTCCAGCCGCATCTCGACCTGTCCCTGTTCCAGCTCGGGGAGCAGCCGGAGCCCGGCAGGCCGACGCCAGACAGCGGAAGTCCGCCCGGACATCTCGACCTCTCGCGGACCGACCGGATCGATGATCTCGACCCGCTCGACGACCTCATCGACCTACTCGAGCACCACGTCACCGCCGAGCAGCGCGACGCCTTCCATCGCGACCTGGCCGACCTGCTCACCCACTACGGCAGCCAGTGCCCGCTGGAGCAGGCCGTCGACGTCGGCCCTCGAGCGATGGCCTGACCTGGTAATTCGCGGCGGCGAGCAGTGATCTGGGTCGCCACGCACTCGACTTGACCGAAGATTCATCGCCCGGTTCGTAGGGTGAATCTCATGCCCCTTGACGTCTCTGCGCATCGCACCGGTCTGCGGCGGGGAGCACAGGTCGTCACGGCGATCGCGGCGCTTCTGCTGTGTGCGGCCGTCGCCCCGGCGTACGCCGCCCCCGCGGCCTCGACGTCCAGCACGCCGTCGAGCACCCCAGCGGGCGCAGGCGGCCAGGCGGCCTCAGCCGCCCCGACGTCGACCATCGACCCGGCCGCCCCGACGCCCACCACTCCTCCCGCCGGTGGACCGGCCCAGGGGTTCGGTCCCGGAGGCATCACCATCGGCGGGCCGCAGCTCGACACCCGCGGGCGGGTGACCTACGACGGCGCACCGGAGCTGCCGGCCGACCTCAACGTGCACGGCCTGGTTGTCGCCGACCTCGGGTCGGGGCAGATCCTCGCCGCGCAGGACCCGCACGGCAAGTACTACCCCGCCAGCACGCTGAAGACGCTGACCTTCGTGTCGCTGTATCACCAGCTGGACCCCAACCAGGTGCTCACCGCGACCCGCGAGGACGCGACCGTGGAGGGCAGCCGGGTCGGCATCGTCGAGAACGGCAAGTACACCGTCGCGCAGCTGTGGACCGCGCTGATCCTGCAATCCGGCAACGACGCGGCCCAGATGCTCACCGAGGCCGCGGGCGGCAAGGAGACCGCGCTCAAGCTGATGAACGCCAAGGCGAAGGAGCTGCAGGCGTACGACACCCTCGCGGGCAGCACCTCGGGCCTCGACGTCGCCGGCCAGAGCTCCTCGCCGTACGACCTCTGCCTGTTCATGCGGCAGATCGTCGAGGACTCCTCGCTGCGCGCCATCGCGGGCCAGCTGCTCGGGCAGCTCCCGGCACAGCCGCCGCAGTACCCGCAGCCGCTGAGCTTCGGCACCCAGAACCAGCTCATGCACAGCTACCCCGGCACGATCGCGGGCAAGACCGGGTTCACCGACGCCGCCCGTCATACCTTCGTGGCCGCCGCCGAGCGCAATGGCCGCACGCTGGTGGTCAGCCTGATGGACGCCGAGAACAAGCCCGTACCGAACTGGAAGCAGGCCATGTCACTGCTCGACTGGGGGTTCGCCTCACCGGTCGATGCGCACGGAGCCGGCAAGCTCGTCACGCCCGACGAGGTGTCCGAGATACCGCCGGCCAGCAGCAGCGCCGCCCAGGCGGCGGCGTCCGGCTCGGGTGTCGCCGCCGACACTGCCGTGTCACAGCAGGCGTCGGCCGATCTCGGCAAGCGCGGACGGTCGCTCACCACCTGGCCGCTGTGGCCCATCCTCGGCGTCCTGCTTGCCGTGGCGCTCTGGATCGCGGCCCCGCGCCGCAGCAAGGTCGCGCGCGACACCCGCCCGAAGCACCGCCCGTAGCAGGGGCACGGGCGGCTCCCGGCGTCTCGACGTCGGTCGCTGGCGCTCCCTCGCTCGACGACCAGCGGAAGGGCCTCCCTTACTCGACGACCAGCGGAAGGGGGCCCTCGCGGGGCGGCTCCCGGCGTCTCGACGTCGGTCGCTGGCGCTCCCTCGCTCGACGACCAGCGGAAGGGCCTCCCTTACTCGACGACCAGCGGAAGGGGGCCCTCGCGGGGCGGCTCCCGGCGTCTCGACGTCGGTCGCTGGCGCTCCCTCGCTCGACGACCAGCGGAAGGGCCTCCCTTACTCGACGACCAGCGGAAGGGGGCCCTCGCGGGGCGGCTCCCGGCGTCTCGACGTCGGTCGCTGGCGCTCCCTCGCTCGACGACCAGCGGAAAGGCGCTGCCTCGCTCGACGACCAGCGGAAGGGGGCCCTCGCGGGGCGGCTCCCGGCGTCTCGACGTCGGTCGCTGGCGCTCCCTCGCTCGACGACCAGCGGAGGGGCCTCCCTCGCTCGACCAGCGGAGGGGGCCCTCGCGGGGCGGCTCGCGTCGTCATGGGAGGGCGCGTGGGATGATGGACGACGCACTTTGCGTCACGTCTGAAAGGTCCCCCGTGAGCTCCTCGCAGCGCGTCTTCTCCGGCATCCAGCCGACCGCCGATTCGTTCCATCTCGGCAACTACTTCGGCGCGCTGAAGCACTGGCGGACCATGCAGGACGCCGGCAGCGACTGCGTCTACTCGGTCGTCGACCTGCACGCGATCACCATCGAGTCGCAGCAGGATCCCGCGCAGCTGCACCGCCGGACGCTGGTCAGCTACGCGCAGCTGTTGTCGATGGGCATCGACCCGCAGAAATCGGTGCTGTTCGTGCAGTCCCACGTGCCCGAGCACGCCCAGCTGGCCTGGGTCCTGCAGTGCATCACCGGTTTCGGCGAGGCCGGCCGGATGACCCAGTTCAAGGACAAGTCCGGCAAGGAGGGCAACGACCACACCTCCGTCGGCCTGTTCACCTACCCGATGCTGATGGCCGCCGACATACTGCTGTACCGCACCGACGGCGTCCCGGTCGGCGAGGACCAGCGCCAGCATCTGGAGCTCTCGCGCAACCTCGCGCAGCGGTTCAACTCGCGGTTCGGCGAGACGTTCACGGTGCCCGAGCCGATCATCCAAAAGGCCACCGCGAAGTTCGTGGACCTGCAGAATCCGACCGGCAAGATGAGCAAGTCCGCCGGTACGGGCGGCGGCATGATCAACGTCCTCGACGACCCGAAGCAGATCACCAAGCGCATCAAGTCGGCGGTCACCGACAACGAGGGCGTGGTCCGGTTCGACCGCGAGACCCAGCCGGGCGTCGCCAACCTGCTGTCGATCCTCGGCGCCGCAACGGATCGGGATCCCGAGAGCCTGGTGGCCGACTACGAAGGCAAGGGCTACGGCGCGCTCAAGACGGACGTCGCCGATGCGGTCGTCGCGGAGTTCACGCCGATCGCGGAGCGCACCCGCGAGCTGCTCGAGGACCCCGCCCAGCTGATCCGCACGATGGCCGACGGCGCCCACCGCGCCCGCGCGCTCGCCGAGCCGGTCCTCAAGGACGCGTACGAAGCAGTCGGATTCGTCGGGATCGCATAACGATGGGCGGCAGCGAGGTCACCGTCGGGCTCTCGATCCCGATGCCTGCGCCGTACGACGCGGTGCTGCAGGAGTGGCGCCGGCGAAGCGGCGACCCGATGGCCGAGCTGGTGATGCCGCACGTGACGCTGGTCCCGCCGACACCGGTCGCCGAGGAGGCGCTGGACCGGGTGCTGTCGACGCTCCGTGAGCGGTGCACCGGGTTGACGTCGTTTCCCCTGCGGCTGCGGGGAACCGGCACCTTCAGGCCGATCTCGGACGTCGTGTTCGTCGCGGTCGCCGACGGCATCTCGCACTGCGAGGTGCTCGCCGAGCGCCTGCGCACCGACGAGCTGCGGCCCCAGCTCGAGTACCCCTATCACCCGCACGTCACCGTCGCGCAGAACGTGCCCACCGAGGCGCTGGATGCGGTGTTCGACGGCCTGGAGGACTTCCGGGCCGACATCGTCGTCGACGAGGTGTGGGCGCATCGCCAGAACGACGACGGCTCGTGGACGCCGCTCACCTCTTTCGCCCTGGCAGAAGGAAACCAGGAGCAGACCTGATGTCGGACCGGGTGCCGCTCCGCCAGCTCGCGAGGCAGGTCGACGACCTGCAGAGCGTGCGGGAGGAGCCGGCGCCCGATCCGGAGGCGGGCCGCGTCGTACGCCGCTTCCGCGCCATGCGGGCGAAGTGGGAGTGGTTCGACCATGCGGTGATCGCCCTCCTGCGCTACGACCGGCGCAACGGTGACACCTACGCGGCCGGGCTGACGTTCCAGACCTTCACCGCCATCGTCCCGCTGCTGATGCTCGCCGCCGCCGGATTCGGGCTGGTGCTGCGACGCGAGATCACGTGGGCCCGCGACCTGTTCGAGAAGGTGGCCGAGCAGATTCCAGGCGGCGGCGGTGAAGTGCTGATCCGGGCGCTGCGCGCGGTGCAGACCCTGGCGGGCACGATCGGCGTCCTGTCGCTGCTTCTCGTGCTGTGGCTGGGAACCAGCTGGATCGGGAACATGCGCGTGGCGATCCAGCGCATGTGGGGCCACATCCCCGGGGGCGTGAGCTGGCTGAAGGAGAAGGGCGTCGACCTCGTCGTGCTGATCGGCCTGGGCCTCGCCGCACTCGTCTCGCTCGGGCTGAGCACCTCGGCCGGTGACATCACCGGGCACATCGTGTCCGCGCTGGGGCTCGACCACATCCCCGGAGCGGGCGTCTTCCTGAAGATCGTCGCGGTCGGGGCCGCGCTGCTCGCCGACATCGCGATCCTGCAGTACATGATGGTCACCCTCGCCCGGCAGCGGGTCTCCCGCCGCCCGGTGCTGCGCGGCGCGGTGCTCGGCGCCGTCGGCTTCGAGATCCTCAAGCTGCTCGGCACCGTGTTCATCGGACGGCTGATCTCGACCAGCCCCGCCGCCGGCGTGTTCGGCGCGATCGTCGTGCTGCTCGTCTGGCTCAACCTGATCTGCCGATGGCTCCTCATCGTGGTGTGCTGGACGGCGACGAGCCGCCCCGTCCTGGACGCCCAGCTGACCGCGTTCCGCCGCGAAAGTCCAGGTCAGCCGACCTAGATCCCGACCCGCCCCGCACTGGACAGAAGCTCTTCTTGGGTGTCTACTGACCGTAATCAAGCACAGCCCATTCACAGACAAGGAGGCCCACCCGGCCTTCCTCATCCCCTCGGCGGAGTCTCCGTGGCCCTGCTCATGACCGGTGCGGCGGCGGCAGTCGTAGGACGGCGTCGTCGGACCCGAGGGGTCGCGCGCCGGGCCCTGTCCAGCACGTGGCTGGGCAGGGCGTCCGGTGCGGGATCGAGCCGGCGAACGCGCGGATCAGGCCAGCGTCTCCCGCAGCAGCGCATCGACGTCCGCGAACACCCCGGTGGGCGCGATCGCACGGCCGGCGACGGCGTCCACCATCGCGGCCAGCCCGGGCAGCGGCTCGCCGGCGCGTGCACCGTCGGCGTCCTGCAGCGGATTGCGCCGGCCGGGCCACGAGGCGGTGAGCTGCGACCACGTCCTGGCCCACGCGGCCGCGAGCTCCTTCGCCGTCGGTACGCCGAACCCGTGCCCGACCGGAGCGGCGTGCCGCAGCGCCACGAGCGGCAACTCGACGAACTGGCCCGCGATCACCAGCCGGTCGGCGAGCGCCTCCTTGTCGCCGGGGAGGTCGCGCCACACGGCGCACTTGCGCTCGCACGCCCGCAGCGGCCTCGGACGGCCGGCCTCCAGCAGGCCGCACGTCGACAGCGCCGCCGACACCCGGGAGTGGTCGCGTTCGAGGTACTCGCGCCAGATGCGCCCATGGTCCTCACGCGACCACTCCTTCGACGGGCGACCGACGCGCACCGCCTCGCGCAGCGAGCCGCGCAGGGTTGGCGAGTGCGCGCACTCGCGGCCGCGGGGCTCGTCGCGGTCGATCCCCCACAGGCTGCCGGGCCGGGTCACCAGCTCGACCAGCCGCGGCGGATCCCCGGCATGGCCCAGATGCGGCTCCCACGCGAGCAACGGAAGATACTCGCTCATGATGTGGCAGACGAGCAGCACGCCGGCGAGGTCGCCCTGCCGGTGGCGGACCGCGATCACCTCCTGCAGGATCGCGAACGTCGGCGCGAGGGAGCCGAGCGCGCCCCGGTCCTTCGCCGCCGGGTCCTGCGGCACGTTGGCCGCCCGGGCGATCTCCCGCAGCCGGGCCGGCACGTGGGGGAAGTCGGTCCAGTCCTCGGCATCGAGCGCGAGGATCGACAGCGCGTAGTCGCACAGCGTCTGCGCGGTACGGCGCCGTGCCGGCTCGAGGTCGAGGACCGGCAGGATAGCCCGCAGTCCTCGGTAGCTTGGCGCCGACAGCAGCGCGTCGACGAATCCGCCCGCGCTCGTCACCGTGGCCCTCAGCAGCCCAGGGCGGACAGCATCGCGTCGTTCTCGGCGGGCGTCCCGATCGTGATGCGGATGCCGTCGCCGGTGAACGGGCGGCCCATGATCCCGTTGTCCATCAGGCGTTGCGCGATCTCGTCGGTCTTCTCGCGGGCGCTGATCCACACGAAGTTGGCGTGGCTGTCGGGCACCGGATAGCCGCCGGCGCGCAGCCGCTCGGTGACCCGGGCACGCTCGGCGACCGCCTCGTCGACCCGCTGCTGAAGCTCGTCGACCGCGCGCAACGACGCCACCGCGGCGATCTGGGCGATGGTGGAGACGGCGAACGGCATCATCGTCTTGCGCACCACCGCCGCGATCGCGGGATCGTCGGAGATCAGGTAGCCGACCCGCAGGCCGGCCAGTCCGTACGCCTTGGAGAAGGTGCGCAGCACACAGACGTTGTCGCGGCCGCGCATGACCTCCAGGCCGTCGGGGACGTCGGGATCGGTGATGTACTCGCCGTACGCCTCGTCGAGCACGACGAGCACCCCGTCGGGCACGGCGTCCAGGAACCGGACGAGCTCGGCCCGGCGTACCGCCGTGCCGGTCGGGTTGTTCGGGTTGCAGACGATCACGACGCGGGTCTTGTCGGTGATCTGCGCGAGCATCGCGTCGAGGTCGTGGGTCTCGTCGCGCAGCGGCACCATCGCCAGGTGCGCGCCCACGACCTCCGCCACGAGCGGGTACGCCTCGAACGAACGCCATCCGACGACGACCTCGTCGTCGGGCGTGCAGTAGGCCTGCATGATCTGCTCGAGCACGGTGACCGAGCCGCAGCCGAACGCGACCTGCTCGGGCCGGACGCCGTACTTCTCACACAGGGCGGCGGTGAGCTCGGTCATCCCGTTGTCCGGATACCGGTTGATGACGGCGGCGGCCTCGGCGATCGCCTCGACGACCGAGGGAAGCGGCGGATGCGGGTTCTCGTTGGAGGCCAGCTTGATGGGCGCGCTCGCACCCGGCTTGTACGCCGTCAGGTCGACGATCGACCGGCGGGCACGCGTCGTCATGAATGGGCTCCTTGCTCGTCGACGGCGTCCTCGTCGTTGTCGGGGTCCGCCTTGGTCACCGCGGTCACGTGCAGCCGGGCGACCCGGCGTCCGTCGAGCTCGGCGACGGTGAGCACGCCGGTGTGGCGCGCGGTCTCGAACTCGACCTTATCGCCCAGCTCGGGGACCCGGCCCAGCCGCGACATCACGTAGCCGCCGACCGACTCGTACGGCCCCTCGGGCAGCTCGACGCCGGTCAGGTCGGCGAGCTCCCACAGGTTGGTGCCGCCCTCGATCGAGAAGTCGCCGCTGGCCAGCCGCGACGCGGTCGAGGTCTCCTCCGCGTCGTACTCGTCGCGGATGTCGCCGATGATCTCCTCGATGAGGTCCTCGAGCGTCACGATGCCGTCGGTGCCGCCGTACTCGTCGACCACGATCGCCAGATGGTGGCCGCCGCGGCGCATCTGCGACAGCGACTCGAGCACCTTCTTCGAGCCCGGCAGGTAGAGCACCTCCCGCGCGACGTCGCGCACCGTCTGCGCCCGGTCCGTGGGATCGGCGAGCATCAGGTCGCGGATGTGCACGAAGCCGATGATGTCGTCCTGGCCGCCGTCCCCCATCACGGGGTAGCGCGAGTGCGGCGAGTCCCGCGCGTCGCGCACCGCCTTGCTGACGGTCAGGCCGCCGTCCAGGAACGCCGTCTGCCCGCGCGGCAGCATGATCTCGCGGATGTCGCGCTCACCGGCGTCCAGCACCTCGCCGATCAGCTGGCGCTCGTCGCGGGTGAGCGACTCGCTGGTGGCCACGATGCCGCGCAGCTCGTCGCCGGTCATCTCCTCCTTCGCGGCGTTCGGGTCTCCGCCGAGCAGCCGCACGACGAGGTCGGTCGACTTGCCCAGCAGCCAGATCACCGGCCGGAAGATCCGCGCCATCCGGTCGAGGGTCGGCGCGAGGGCCATCGCGATGCCCTCGGTGCGCTGCAGCGCCAGCCGCTTCGGGGTCAGCTCGCCGATGACCAGCGAGACGTAGGCGACCGCGAGAGTGACCGTCAGCAGCGCCACGATGCTCGCGACGCCCTCCGACAGCCCCCAGCCGGTGAGCACGGGGATGAGGTACTGCCCGAGGCGCTCGGCGCCGAGCGCCGCGGACAGGAAGCCGAGGACGGTGACGCCGACCTGCACCACGGCCAGGAACCGGTTGGGGTCTTCCAGCAGCCGCTTGAGCTTCCTGCCGCGCTTGCCGCCGGAGTCGGCCAGGCGCTGGACCTGGCTGTCGCGCAAGGAGACCAGTGCGATCTCGGCTGCGACGAAGACGGCGGCGACGAGGGTGATCCCGAGGACGATCAGGATGTCGACGAGCACTAAAGGCCTTTCTGTGACGTGCTGCCCAGGCTACCGGAGCATCACCGGGGCGGCCCGGTCGTACGACGAGCCTCACCCTCGCCGCGGGGCCCCGGGCACGGCGAAGGGGACGCCGCCGCCCGGCCACCTGTTGACGGTGGCTGAGCGTCGGCGTCCCCTTCGCGGACGTCCTGACGAGGGCTCGACGAGCCCGCGGCGCTACTTGCTCGGGTAGTCCCGCTCGGTCGCGCCGGTGTAGACCTGCCGCGGGCGGCCGATCTTCGTCTTCGGGTCGTTGATCATCTCGCGCCACTGCGCGATCCAGCCCGGGAGCCGGCCGAGGGCGAACAGCACCGTGAACATCTCGGTCGGGAAGCCCATCGCCTTGTAGATCAGGCCGGTGTAGAAGTCGACGTTCGGGTAGAGCTTGCGCTCGACGAAGTAGTCGTCCTTCAGCGCGATCTCTTCCAGGCCCATCGCCAGGTCGAGCAGCGGATCGGGCTTGTTCATCGTCTCGAGGACCTCGCGCACGCCCTTCTTCACGATCGCGGCGCGCGGGTCGTAGTTCTTGTAGACGCGATGACCGAAGCCCATGAGCTTCACGCCATCTTCCTTGTTCTTGACCTTCTCCATGAAGGCCTTGGGGTCGATGCCCCGCTCGTTGATGTCGTTGAGCATCTCCAGCACGGCCTGGTTGGCGCCGCCGTGCAGCGGGCCGAACAGCGCGTTGACGCCGGCGGAGATCGAGGCGAACATGTTCGCGTTCGACGAGCCCACGAGGCGCACGGTCGACGTCGAGCAGTTCTGCTCGTGGTCGGCGTGCAGGATGAACAGCATGTCGAGGACCTTGGCGACGGTCGGGTCGACCTGGTACTGCTCGGCCGGTACGCCGAAGGTCATCCGCAGGAAGTTCTCGACGTACGACAGGCTGTTGTCCGGGTACAGCATCGGCTGGCCGATGGCCGTCTTGTGCGCGTACGACGCGATGGTCGGCAGCTTGGCCAGCAGCCGGATCGTCGAGATGTGCACGTGGTTCTCGTCGAACGGGTCGAGCGAGTCCTGGTAGAAGGTGGACAGGGCCGAGACACCGGAGCTGAGCACCGCCATCGGGTGCGCCTCACGGGGGAAGCCGCTGAAGAAGCGCTTCATCTCCTCGTGCAGCATCGTGTGCTGCGTGATGCTGGCGGTGAAGTCGTCGAGCTGCTCCTTGGTGGGCAGCTCCCCGTAGATGAGGAGGTACGAGACCTCGAGGAAGGTCGACTTCTCGGCAAGCTGGTCGATCGGGTAGCCGCGGTAACGCAGAATGCCCGCGTCGCCGTCGATGTACGTGATCGCCGACTCGCAGGAAGCCGTGTTGACGAAGCCGACGTCCAGCGCGACCTTTCCGGTGGTCGACAGCAGCTTGGAGACGTCCAGGCCGTCTGAGCCTTCGGCCGCCTTCACGACGCCGAGATCAATCTCGCCATCAGGGTGCTTGAGCGAGTAGTCAGTCATGAATTCACCAATCTAAGAGACGTACTCCGATCGCAACGCCTGCGCGACGGTGGCCGACGCAGACATCCACCATCAATCTATTCCCGCGCGCGTAGGCGCCCCGGGGCGCCCCCCAAGAATCAGGCCGTCTCGCATGGTGGGACGACTCCGCCTCGCCCTGGCGAAGCCATATCCCCCGGCCACCACCCCTTGCGCGACGCAGCGGCGCTCGCGCGGCGTCGCTGTGCGGTGCGGCTTCCTTGGCGAAGGCACCGGCCTCCGCGACGCAGCGGCGCTCGCGCGGCGTCGCTGTGCCAGACTCGCGCCATGAATACTTCTCAGGTTTCCGGGGGCGACGGCTGCGCGATCAACGTGGTCGCCGCAGGCCCCGAAGATGGCCCGCTCGTCGTCGGCATCCACGGCATCGGGCAGTCCCTGCTCGCCTACCAGCCGCTGCTGGACGTCGCCGACGAGCGCGGCTGGCGCGTCGTCGCGTTCGACCTGCGCGGGCACGGCGACTCCGACAAGCCGCACGACGCGTACGGCGACTCGCAACTGTGGGCCGACGACGTCAAGGCCGTCCTCGAGTGGGCCGACGCGTCGGCGGACAACCGCGCGACCGTCCTCGCCTGGTCGTACGGCGGCGCGGTGATCACCGACTACCTCGGCGCGTACGGCGACGAGCTCGTGAGGGCGATCGTCACCCTGGGCGCCACCGACAAGCTGGGCGGCCCGGTATCGGCGTTCGTGACGCCGCAGTTCGGGAAGCTCGGCAAGGCGATCATGACCGACGACACCGGCGCGGTGGCCGACGAGCTGCTGACGATGTGCGCCGCCAAGCCGCTGGATCCGGCGTACCGCAAGGCGCTGCTCGAGGGCGCGATGAAGTGCCCCGCGTACGTGCGCAACGGCATGTTCCGCCGGACCCTGGACAACGACGAGGCCCTGGCGTCGTACGGCGGCGTCGTCCTCGCGACGCACGGCGACCAGGACCAGATGTTCTTTCCGGACCTCGGCAAGCACCTCGCGGAGGTCGCCAAGAACGGCCGGTTCAAGGGCTACGCGGGCTGTGGCCACATGCCGCTGTGGGACGTCACGGACGAGTTCCTCGAGGACGTCGCCTCCGTCGTCGACTAGCCGCCCGCGCCGCGGACGCCGGCCCGGAAGCGGTTCCCGGCGTCGGCGCCGCGGACGTCGTCCGGAAAAGAACGTCCAGGAGGGCCACTGTCCACCCCGGGTGGACAGTGGCCCTCCTGCGTGATCATCTCCGGAGAGCCGGGCGAGGAACCGCCGACCGGCGCGGCGCCCTGAGGCTCGAATGCCCCGGTCACGGCCTCGTAGGCCGGCCTCACGGCCCTGTGGAACCGGGCGCCGGGAGCGGTCCTGCGAGGCACAATGGGCGCGTGCGGTTTCAGAGCGCGGAATGGATCGCGACGGCCCGCCTGGTACGCCGGACCGGGTTCGGCGCGGGTGGCTCGGCCGTCGACGCCGCGGTGGCCGAGGGCGCCGAGGCGTACCTCGCCCGGGTTCTCGCGATGGACCCCGCCGCGGACGCCGGCAGCAAGGCGACGCCGATGCCGAAGGCCGGCACCGGGCCCGGCTCCACCCCGGAGCAGCGCGCCGCCGAGACCCGAACGATGAGCCGGTGGTGGCTGCGCCGGATGGCGGCGGCCACCACTCCGCTCGCCGAGCGGCTCACGATGGTCTGGCACAACCACTTCGCGACCTCGCTGCGCGGGGTGGTCTATCCGGGCCTGATGCTCCGGCAGAACGAGTCGCTGCGCAGCCTCGGCCGCGGCGACTTCCGCAACCTCGCCCTCGCGATGCTGACCGACGGCGCGATGCTGCGGTGGCTCAACGGCGTCCAGAGCACCGCCAAGGCGCCCAACGAGAACCTCTCCCGGGAGTTCATGGAGCTGTTCTCGCTCGGCCACGACGGCGGGTACACCGAGCAGGACGTCAAGGAGGGCGCCCGCGCCCTCACCGGCTGGCGGGTGCGCGACGACGGCTCGACGTACGTCGAGCCGAAGGCCCGGGACACCACCACCAAGACCGTGCTGGGCGTGACCGGCAACCTCGACGCCGCCGGGTTCTGTGACGCAGTGCTCGCGCAGCCCGCGGTCGGCAGGTTCCTGGCGCGGCGGATGTGGACGCAGCTCGCGGCGAGCACCCCGCCCAGCGAGGCCGCGGTCGGCCGGATCTCCGCGGCGTACGGCCCGCAGCGGAACCTGCACGCGCTGTTCGCCGCGCTGCTCGCCGACCCCGATGTGGCGGCGGCGTCCGGGGCGCTCATCTGCGGTCCCGTCGAATGGCTGGTCGGCGTGCTGCGGGCGCTGAAGGTCCCGACCGCCGACGACAAGCTGTGCGATGCCTACCTGTCCTACCTGCGGGTGCTCGGCCAGCTGCCGTTCGACCCGCCCAGCGTCGGCGGCTGGCCGACCGGCGTGGCATGGCTGTCGACCGCCGCGACCGAGCAGCGCATCAAGGCCGCGCAGCTGATGGCCTCCCACGGCGACCTCTCGACGGTCACGGCGGCGTCCGGCAAGGACCGGGTGGCTGCGGCCTGCTACCTGCTGGGCATCGGCGAGCTCAGCGACCGCACGTACGACGCGGTTTCCCCGCTGACGGCACAGCCGGCCCAGCTGGTGACCGCCCTCGCCTGCAGCTCCGAGAACCTGGTGATCTGATGGACGCCTTGACCCGTCGCAAGTTCTTGAAGGCCTCCGCCCTCGTCGGCGGCGCGGCGGCGCTGGCCGGAGCGACCGCGCTGACCCTCGACGACCTGCTCTCCGAGGCGGCGCGGCGGCCGCTGGTCCACGACGCCCGCATCCTCGTCGTCATCACGCTGTACGGCGGCAACGACGGGCTGAACATGCTGGTGCCATACGCCGACGACGCGTACTACGCGCGGCGTCCGGAGCTCGCCTACGACCCGGCGTCCGTGCTGCCGCTCGACGCCGAGCTCGGCCTGAACCCGGCGATGACCGGCCTGCGCGACCTCTGGGGAACCGGCGCGCTGGCGATCGTCCGGGGCGTGGGCTACCCGAAGCCCGATCGCAGCCACTTCCGTTCGATGGACATCTGGCAGACCGCTCACCCGGAGGCGCCGGTCCCCACCGGTTGGATCGGCCGGTGGCTCGACCAGACCGGTGACGATCCCCTGCGCGCGGTCAACATCGGGGCCGTCCTCCCGCCGCTGATGCTCGGCGCGAAGACCAACGGCGCCGCGCTGACGCCCACCCGGCCCACGGTCTTCACCCCGGCGCTCAACGACGCGATCGGCAGGCTGGCGAAGCCCGCGGCGTCCGACACCAGCGCGCAGCGGGCCGTCGCCGGGGTGTACGCCGACACGATCAAGACGGAGCTCGCGCTGGGACCGATCCAGCGGGCGTACGCCGACGACCGCGCGCAGGAGAACGCCTCGTCCGGCACGGCCGGCGGATCGGCCGGGGGCCAGAGCGAGCTCGCCGTGCAGCTCGGGCTGATCGCCGCCTGCATCAAGGCCGCGGTGCCGACGCAGGTATACGCCGCGAGCCTCGGAGGCTTCGACACGCACGCCGACGAGAAGGGCACGCAGCAGAAGCTGATGGGCGCGCTCGACGGGGCGGTGTCCGGATTCCTGCACGAGCTGGCCGGCCACCCGCGGGGCGCGAGGACCACCGTGCTGGTGTACTCCGAGTTCGGGCGACGAGTCGCCGCGAACGCCTCCCAGGGCACCGACCACGGAACCGCCGGGCCGGTGCTGGTGGCCGGCCCGCTGGTGGACGGCGGCCGGTTCTTCGGGGACTCGCCCAGCCTCACCGACCTGGACGCCGGCGACCTCAAGGTCACGACCGACTTCCGCGACGTCTACGGCGGCCTGCTGGCCGACGTCCTGGAGCACGATCCGGCCGACGTCCTGGGCCCCGGCCGAACCCCGCTGAAGCTGCTTCGCCGCTGACCTCCAGCCCGCCAGCGGCGTCCTCCGGAAGCCCGGCGTCCCGGCGTCCCCTGCGAGCCGGCGGCCCCGGCGTCCACGGCGTCCACGGCGCCCACGGCGAGGTTCTTCGGAAAACGTCGCGCCGGGGCGTCACTGATCGCCCGGAGTGGAAAGCAGCCCGGAAACGCGACGGTTTCCGGAGGTGCCGGGCGGCGCGGACTCGTCCGCCGGCCGGAGGTCGTCGCCGGCCGGAGGTCGCCGGGCGGCGCGCTAGAGCCGGGCGGCGCGCAGCGCGCTGCGGCGGGACTTTCCCGCCTCGTCCCGCAGCGGTTCGTCGCTGATCTCGATCGTGCGCGGCCGCTTGTGCGGGGACAGCTGCTCGGCGAGGTGCCGGTGGATGTCGTCGATGTCCGCGTCGGCCGGGGCGTGCACGATCGCGTGGACCCGGTTGCCGTACTCCTCGTCGGGCAGGCCGATGACGGCGGACGACGACACGCTCGGGTGCTTCTCGAGCGCCGCCTCGATCTCCGCCGGGAAGACGTTGACGCCGCCGACCAGGATCATGTCGGTCTTGCGGTCGTGCAGGTACAGGTACCCCTCGTCGTCGAACTGGCCGATGTCGCCGAGCGACTCCCACTGGACCCCGTCGCCGCGGTCGAGCCGCTTGGGCTCGGCCCCGACGTACCGGTAGGTCTCCGGGCGGTCCTCGGGACGGCGCATCCAGAGCTCACCCGGGGTGCCGGCCGACACGGGGTTGTGGTCGTCGTCCAGCGCGATCATCTCGCCGACGACGACCTGCCCGACCGAGCCGCGATGCGTCAGCCAGTCGACGCCGTTGATCACGGTGACCGCCTGAGCCTCGGTCCCGGCGTACAGCTCCCAGATCGGCTCGGCGCCGAACCATTCGATCCAGCGTTCCTTCAGCCACGCGGGGCAGGGCGCGCCCATGTGCCACACGGTGCTGACCGACGAGTGGTCGTAGCGCGCCTTGACATCGTCGGGCAGGTTCCACATGCGGTGCATCATGATCGGGACGACGTACAGCAGGTTGCAGCGGTACTTCTCGATGTTGGCGAGCACCTGCTCGGCGTCGAAGCGGTCCATGAGCACGACGTGCCCGCCGGCGCCGATCGTCATGAACATGACCGAGTGCGGGGCGTTGTGGTGCATCGGTGCGGACACCAGGGCCACCGTGTCGCCGGTGGTGCGCCACATGTCCATCGTGGCCTGGTCGATCGCCGCCGGACCGCCCGCGAGGATGATCTTCGGAAGGCCCGTCGAGCCGCCGGAGGTGGGCGCCTTCAGCGACGGCGACAGGACGTACGGGAGGTCTGCGTCGTACGCCGCACCCTCGGCCGCGAGCTGCGCGACGGTCGCCATCTCGACACCGAAGCGCTCCGCGAGGGCCTCGTCACCGATCACGATCGACGGGCGGCCGATGTCGAGGATGGCCTGGAACTCCGGCACCGCCAGCTTCTGGGACAGCGGCTGGGGCGTGGCTCCGATGCGCCACGCCGCCATGTCCGCGACGACGAAGTCGATGCTGTTCCACAGCGCGACCGTGACCAGATCACCCTGCTTGGCGCCGCGGGCCACCATTCCCTTCGCGACGACCTCGGCGCGGTCCACCAGCTCGCGCCAGGTCAGCGACTCGCCGGTCGCCGCATCGGTCACCGCGGGATGGTCGGGCCGCTCCTCGGCGTAGCGGGCGAACGCGTGGACGAGCCACTCCGGCTCGGCGGCAGTCTCGGTCATGGCTAAGTTTCTAGCACCCGCGATCGTTAGCGAATCTAACGACCCCGCGTCCACGGGATATTGGGCAGCCGACCAGGTCGTCAGGGACGCTACACAGCCCACACGTGACGCTTCTCACTTTCGCCGCCGCTATCGCAAACCGGCCCCCAGGATGTAAGCGCCGTGTAAGGCGACTGCGTCTTATACGGGTGCCCCCCGTTTCAAACCCCCGAGGACCGCCATGTCCCCCATCACCGCGCGGTTTCGCCGCGCCATCACGTTCGCCGCAGCCGCGGTTCTAGCCACCCTCTTCGTGAGCGTCGCGGCGCACGCCGAGTCGACGCCCTCCACGTCGCAGACAGCCGCGACGACCGCCACCGGCAACAACCCCGAGGGCTACCTCGGTGCGTGGAGCGCCGGCGACGGCATCATCTACTTCACCGGCTACGCCTTCGACCGCGACGACTTCTCCAAGAAGGTGACCACCTTCTACACCCTCGACGGCAAGGTCGTCGCCTACCAGATCGCCCAGCTGCGCAGCCCGGAGCTCGACCCGTACGGCCTGCCCTACAGCGGCGTCTTCGGCGGCGTCCAGGCGCCCTCCGCGGGGCGCCACGAGCTGTGCATGTTCGGCAACAACATCGGCGCCGGACAGAGCGGCATCATCGCCTGCGTGTACGTCGGCGTCGAGGCCAAGAACCCGCGCGGAGACATCGTCGTCGAGGCAAAGAACAACCAGATCGTCGTCAACGGCTGGCTGATCGACGACTCGGACCTCTCGAAGTCCCTCGGCTACTGGGTCTTCGACAACGGACAGCCGATCTCCTACAACATCACCAACGCGCCGAGCCCCTACCTCTACCCCTACGGCGTCGGCGGCAACCACGCCTTCGGCTTCAGCTACACCCCGGCGACGTCCGGCAAGCACGACATCTGCGTCCTCGGCCA